>NZ_JBFROW010000008.1:8377-78871 GCF_041471665.1 Vibrio sp. 10N.261.51.F11
AACAGCAACAGCAACAGCAAGGCGATTCTGACTCCAAAGACCAGAATGACCAAAATCAGCAAGGTCAGCAAGGTCAGCAAGGTCAGCAAAATGATTCTTCGCAAAGCTCTCAGGATCAACAACAAAGCTCCAGTGGCAAGTCGCAAGATCAAAGCAGTAACCAAGATCAACGCGGTAGCCAAGACCAAAACTCATCTCAAGGCCAACCTGAAAATCACTCTGACTCTGAAAAGTCTAAACAAGACGACAAGCAAGCCACGCAACAAAGTAACAGTGATCAGCCGAAACAGAGTGACCAAGAAGGCGCTACACCTCAAAGTGCTAGCGCACAACAAGCTTCAAAAGAAGATGGTGAGCAAAGTAGTCAGCAAGCTGTAGCACAAACCTCAGATCAACCTCTGTCGAGCGACCCTGACATGCGAAAACTTGAGCAAGTAGAAAGCGCCCGTGACCCGAGCCAACTGCTTAAAGCGCAAATGATTTTACAAGCACGACAAAAAAGTGCTCCTAACAACCAGAACAAAAAGTGGTAACCATGCGATTTCTAAACAAGCCATTTTTATCCGTACTCCTAACATTGTTGTTGGGAGCTTTCTCGTCCTGCTCAGCATTGGCTGCAAACGCCGTGGCGAGTGTTTCACATAACAGTGTCACCAAAGATGAAGTATTCCTACTTAGAGTCGCGACCGATGAAAAGGTCTCTTCTGATGCTTTAGATCTAACGGCGCTCCAACAGGACTTCTATGTCGGTACACCAAGCTTTGGCTCGTCGATGCAAATCGTCAATGGCAGCCGTTCGGTGTCAAGTGAATGGAACATCAGCCTTGCTCCACTGCGTTTGGGCCGGATACAGATCCCTAGCTTTGACATTGAAGGGGCTAAAACCAAGCCTATCACCATCAATGTCGCCGTTAATAAAGCGGCGCCAACTCAACATGACATGGCTGAGTTTCAACTTAATCTCAGCAAGAACTCACTATACCCACAAGAGACCGCAGAGCTTGATGTAAAGCTGATCATTAAAGCGGATCCAAGAAGGCTTCAAGATCCGAAAATCGCGCCACCGAGCTCTTCAGGCTTAGATGTGGAACCTATTGGGGAATCGAAGCAATTTCAAGACGTTCTCAATGGAAAGGAGGTGACGGTAGTTCAACAGTCATTCCGTATCTCGTCACAAAAAGCAGGTCAATTTAAGCTGAACGGGCCGAAGCTAACAGGAGCTGTTGTCTACTCAACCAATAACTCTAGTACAACACGTTTGTTCCAACTCGACACACCCGTTGAAACCTTAGATGTCACCGTAAAGGACGTACCAAAAGGCTACCAAGGTGAGTGGTTACCAACATCAAACTTCAAACTGATTCAACAATGGTCAGATAGCCAAGGCAATCAACTGGGAAATAGTAATGGTTTAGAAGGCGACAACCAAACCATTGAAATGGAAGCGGGTGATTCGTTAACTCGTACCATCACGATGACGGCTAGCAACTTAACGCAACGCCAGCTGCCAAAACTGAATATCACCTACCCTAATTCGGTACGTGTTTATGAAGAGAAGCCGCAATTTGGCACAACTCAGTCAGGTGATTCTGTCGTTGTTTACAAGCAAGTCTTGATTCCGAAAGAGGCAGGAAACATCTCGCTTCCTGATGTGTCTCAAGCTTGGTTTAACACCGATTTGCAATCAGAACAAACCAGCAAAGCGCAGGGGCTAGAGTTAGCGGTAAAAGCAAGTGATCGCGCAGCGTCAAGCACTCCACCAGTTACTGCTACGCCCGCCCAACAAGTAAGCCCGACGGTTGTTACTGTGGATAGCCCAGGGATCTGGCCTTATCTCACCGCCCTATTTGCAGCTTTGTGGCTAATCAGCTCAGCATTGGCATTCTACTTCTGGTCACGCCGCGGTGTAACGACAAAACCAACACACACTGTTGAACGTCAATCAGATACCGCAGAAGCGCTTATTGAAGCTCTAAGAACGAAAGATGGCGTGATGACCAGAACCTTATTTGAGCAATGGAAATCTGAAAATACAGATCTAAGTGATGAGACGTTACAAACCGTTGAAGCCGAACTCACCAAGCTAAACCAAAGCCTTTATGGTGAAGCCGGTTCACCAGCCCAAACATGGAGCCCTGAGCTGGCAATCAAAACGGTGAAGAAGCCCAAGAGAGTTGCGAGTAAAAAGCATAATAGTTCGCTAGAAAATCTTTAGTCGACGCTGTTCATCAAGAACAGTAAAACACAAAGGCCGTTGATCATCTTGAGATCAACGGCCTTTATTTTAAGAAAGAGAGGCTGTGACTTTTTTACGTTTTAAGGCAGAAACGATTCGATTTCTCCCAGAGTCTTTGGCTTGATACAAGGCTTTATCTGCCTTGCCATACAACAAATCAAAATCGAACTGATGCTGGTCAGACGTTATCGAGGCATAGCCAACGGATGCCGTTAAATATGGGCTGGTACTACTTTCACAATGGAGGATCTTCGCCTCTTCAATGCACTTTCTAATCGACTCGGCACGCTGCTTCGTTTCAGAGTGATTAGTGCCGATCATCAACAACATAAACTCCTCTCCCCCAATACGACAGAAAGTCTCTTGTTCATTGTAAACATGGTTATTTAGTATCTTACCTATCGAGCGTAAAGCAGCGTCACCTTCGGTATGGCCATAAACACTGTTGTACAAACCAAAGTGGTCGAGGTCGACAAGGATCAATCCAAATGTGACTTCATATTGTGTGGCAAACGCTCCTTGATCGTCGCAGTTCAAATCTTCTAACACTTGCGACAACATACGGCGGTTTCCAAGGCGCGTCAGCGGGTCTAATTTAGAAATGATATCCAACTGTTCGTTGGCTCTTTCAAGCTCTTGAGTGCGCTTACTAACCTCTTGCTCAAGCGTTTCATTGAGCTTTTTAAGCTCCTCTTGCGCCATGGTTCTTTGCAGCACCTCAGCAAGGCTCGAAGCAAAGATACGTATTACCTCACGAAGCTGTGAGGTTAAAGGACTGCGAGTTAATAGGTTATCAGCAGCGATAAACGCAATCGGCTCACCCGTATTGGTGGTGAGCATGGTCATTGCCGTCCAACCGACTCCCACAATATTGAAATCGTGATAGATAGGAACTGATTCTTCAAAGGCAACTTGATTAGGGCAAGCACGAGCTGCGGCTACAATGTCACGTTCCACCAGCTCAGAGCGATAATAGGACTCATCGACAATATCGCCTTTGATGTCAGTGCCCCAAGTACCTTGCATGTAACTGCACTTTTTGTCTGTTAGGAAAACAGCCAGTCGATCGATACCTAGATGTTGAATCGCAAAACTAACCGCGGACTTACAGACTTCACTGACGCTATCGCATCGAGACAGCTCAACCATACTCGAGTGCAACATACGTATGTTCTGCTCTTGGCGCTTGCGAATATAGATTTGAGAAAGCAAAGAGCCAAAAGACTCAAGCATCTGCTTTTGATAATTGGTTATGGGTGAGCGATGAATGTAGTTATCCATGGCGATCCAGCCGACAGGTTTGTCGCCTTCACGCAAGATAAGCATGCCATTCCACCCCTGCCCGACCACCTTACCTTCTGTATACAGGGGCGCATTATCGATGATGACTAGATTAGTATGGTTATCAGACAGCGCTTCAATGTATTCCGCTTCAAGTTGGTGCAAATCGTATTGAGTGTGGTGTTCACTGTTGGTTTTACCCGCTTCGTCAGTGCCATAATTTCCGCTGAAACAACGCTTTTTCATATCAAGCAACATGAAGATCGCACGATCAAACCCTAACCTGTCTCGCACAGCCTCAACCGATGCTTTATACAAAGCATCGAGTGACTCAGGGTTAGAAAGCTCAAGCGCGACCTGATGAACCAGCTTCATGTTCTCTACAAACAGCTCACGTAACTTTATCTCATCTAAGTATTGAGCTTCACGTGTGTCTCTGTGTTTGATTTCTAGCGCCGCGTTCTTTTCGGCACGAATACATTGCCAACGGGCAGCCGCGAGCTGTAACACATCAAGATCTTGGTCAAAGGTTTGATTAACCTTCTCAGCATTGCAATTTTGAACAATTAAATAAGTTCTGGAGGCAGGTGCGTTGTCGAGCATCATGATAAACGACTCCCCACCAAGCACTTTCATGTGTTCCCACTTGCAGGTGTTGATAGCCATTGGCAAAACCCCGTCTGCGGTATCAAACTGTGAGACCCACGGCCAAAATGTAGAGGGGTAGCTCGCCAATGAGGTTAGGTCGCCATAAGAAAAAAGCGGTAATGCGTCGCTCTCCGGCGTCGGTTCAGCAAATATTCCTATCCCTTTTGGAGTAAGTACCTTAACCAGATAGTCAAAAAGAGACTCAGCCAACAGACGATGGTCGCGTGTCGCAGATATTTGTTTTGCAAAGGCTTTAACAGGCACAGCTTCCTTCCATTGGCGATTAAGAATAAAGCAAAAATACAGAAGGCTTGATATGCAATCAATGTAAGTAAAAATGAGATGTTAAGCGGGTCGCAGTTTCACCTTTAACATTATCACAAGCATGAGAAGGACGACAAAAATGGGATTCTCTGCCCAAAATCACATCGACATTGGGGATTTTTTAGACACATAAAAAAGCCCCACCTATAGTGGGGCAAAACTTCCATCGCTTATAGTTATAGTGATAATTCTGTTGTTCTATTCGATTATCTAACCTGCGTTTCAGTTAGTGTGTAAAGGTATCTAATCGCTTAAATACCACACGTAAATCGTCGATTAACCGAAGTCACCGTTTACGTAACCTTTAGTACGATCATCTTTTGGTTCACTGAAGATAACGCTGGTTTCGTTATGCTCTACAAGCTCTCCCATTAGGAAGAAAGCCGTGCGGTCTGAGATACGACGCGCTTGCTGCATTGAGTGCGTTACGATAACGATAGTGAAGTCTTTCTTCAGATCTTCCATCAATTCTTCAATCTTGTGTGTCGCGATTGGGTCTAGAGCCGATGTTGGTTCATCCATCAGGATTACATCTGGTTCCATTGCAATGGTACGTGCGATACATAGACGCTGTTGTTGACCACCAGACAGACCAAATGCATGCGCTTTAAGACGGTCTTTTACTTCATCCCACAGTGCAGCACTGCGTAGCGAGCGCTCAACCACTTCATCGATGTGTTTTTTGTCTTTGATACCTTGAGCACGTAGGCCGTATGCCACGTTCTCGTAGATGCTCATTGGGAACGGGTTTGGCTTTTGGAATACCATGCCTACGCGGATACGTAGGTCAGCGACATCGATATTACCGTAGATGTCAGTGCCATCCATATCCAGCTTACCCTTAATCGTAACGCCTTCAATTAGGTCATTCATGCGGTTCAAACAACGCAATAGTGTTGATTTACCACAGCCAGACGGGCCAATCAGAGCAGTAACCTGGCGAGTTGGAATTGGCAGGTTGATAGATTTAAGCGCTTGGTTGTCGCCGTAAAACAGATCTAGGTTCTCAATATCAAATTTATTCATGTTCGTAATCTCTAAATTCTTAAATTCGTGTCTAACTTGATGCTTTCTTTATCACGGGGGCTCGCTTTATTTATGAGCCAGCTAATGAGCTTAGTAAGTTGCCGTGTTGAAGCGTCTCGCAATCAGTTTTGTAACCATGTTGATCAAGAGAACCAGTACGATTAGGACTGTCGCCGTGCCGTAGGCTTGGTTCCACTCATCGATAGTAAATAGCTCTGTTGTCAGCTTATATAGGTGAACCGTTAGTGTACGGCCAGAATCGAATACCGACTCAGGAACACGTGCCACCATACCTGCTGTTAAAAATACAGGTGCTGATTCGCCAATTACACGACCAATACTAAGAATGACCGAAGTTAAGATACCTGGCATTGCGCTTGGTAAGATCAAACGCCAGATAGTGTAGATTTTTGAAGCGCCAAGGCCGTATGAGCCTTCGCGGTAAGTTTGTGGCACTGCCATCAATGCTTCTTCTGTAGTACGAATGATTACAGGAAGAATCAGGATACTTAGCGTTAGTGCACCCGACAGAATCGAGAAGCCAAGACCAAGAATCGAAACAAAGAAGGTCATACCGAACAGACCAAAGATGATCGATGGGATACCAGCTAACGACTCAGTACAGAATCGAATCACTTTCACCAATCGGCTACCTACTTTCGCATATTCAGTTAAGTATATCGCCGTCATGATGCCCAGTGGCGCGGCTACCGCAATCGATGCGATTACCATGTAGATCGTGGCAATGATCATTGGGAAAATACCACGTTCTTCACCAGTACGAGTGTAATCGTCAGTGATGAAGTTCCAATCTACGTATTGCAGACCGTTCGATAGGATGTACCAAATAATCCAGAATAAGAAACCAACGGTTACAGCTGCAGCTGCCCAGATAAAACCTTTTAGGATGTTATCTTTGGTTTGACGTGCTTGTTTTAGTTTTACGCGATCCATATTACTTATCCTCGCCTACTTCGCTTTTTCACGGTTAAGATAAAGTAGAGCACCATTTAACATCATGATGAACACTAGAAGTACAACACCTGTTGCGTACAGTGCGTTAGCGTGAACGCCACTTGCGTAAGACATTTCAATTGCAATGTTTGCTGTTAGCGTACGAGCAGAGTCCAAAATGCCTTCTGGCATTGCTGGCGCGTTACCCATAACCATGATGATTGCCATCGTTTCGCCAAGTGCGCGGCCGATACCCAAAATCACACCAGTCATAATGCCTGAACGTGCAGCAGGAACGAGTAGCTTAAAAATCGTGTAGATTTTCGAAGCACCCAGTGCAAGTGAACCTTCTTTGTATGTACGAGGTACCGCACGAATCGAAGTTTCAGAAACCGTGATAACGGTAGGAAGAATCATGATACCCAGAACAATGATACCCGCCAGGATAGTGTTACCCGCTGGTACTTGGAAAACGTTTTGAATCATTGGAACGATAATTACTAGACCGAAGAAGCCGTAAACTACCGACGGGATACCCGCTAGAAGCTCAACTGCTGGTCGAATAATATCTGCAAGACGCTTTGGAGCAATCTCAGCAATAAAAATAGCGGTTAATACACCAACTGGCACACCAACAACTACAGCTCCAAGTGTCGAAACAATCGATGCAACAATCATGGTTGCAACACCGAATAGAGCTGGAGGTAACCAGTCAACACCCAGAACGATGCCAGAAACACCGGCCTCTTGGAATGCAGGGATACTCTCTGCAACGATAAAGTAAGCGATAACGGCTAGTGATACGATGCCGATTACAGCACTCGATAAGAACAAGCCGTGGAAGATTCTTTCTCTCCAGTCGATGCGCTTCTTAGCACGTAGACTTGGCTTGTTGATTTGAGTCGCTTCAGTATTCATAAGCTTTTCACTATTTGCGATGGTCATATATAAAATCTCAAACTTTGTGGCTCAATAAGAGCTCGAAATAAACAAAGTTGAAAGAAAAGGCTCAGCCTAAAGCAGGCTGAGCAATAATTAAGATTGAGTCAGTTAAGATTAGTTAACTGTGATGTAGCCTTTCTTACCAGCGATAGCTTGAGCTTCATCTGCAACCATCCAATCTAGGAATTGTTGAGTTTCAGCTGTTGGAGCGCCTGCTTTGTAAAGAACTAGGAATGGACGAGCAACTTTGTAAGAACCGTTCTTAACGTTGTCTACAGTCGCAGCAGCGCCGTCGATAGTTAGAGCTTGAACAGATTCGTCAACTGTACCTAGAGAGATAAAGCCGATAGCGTATGGGTTGCTTGCTACAGAAACTTTAAGTGCGCCGTTACCGTTTGCAACTTGTGCACGTTGAGAGATAGCCGATACTTTCTTATCGCCAATCTTCTTCTTAAGCTTCATGATGTCTTCGAATGCACCACGTGTACCTGATGCAGTATCACGAGTGATTGCTACGATTGGCTTGTCAGCACCGCCAACATCTTTCCAGTTAGTGATGTCGCCTTTGTAGATTGAAGTGATTTGCTCAGCAGTAAGAGCAGATACTTCGTTGTTCGGGTTAACAACAACTGCGATACCGTCACGAGCGATAACTAGCTCTTTCAGGTCAGCTGTTTTCTCTTCTTCTTTTAGGTCACGAGAAGAGATACCAAGGTCAGCACTTCCATTTTTTGCTGCTTTGATGCCTGCAGAAGAACCTGGTGCTTGAATTTCGATGAACACTGGTTCGCCTTTATTCATGTAGGTTTCTGCAAAAACTTCAACCAGTGGAGAAGCACTGTTAGAGCCAACTACAGAGATAGTTTCTTTAGCTGAAGCTGTATTCACTGTTAGAGCGCCTAGTAGTGCGATTGCACCGATAACTGTCTTTTTCATCACAAATTTCCTTTAGTGGCGTTATTGCCGTAATGTTTTGCTTGAACGAGGCCTACTTTAGAATCCGAATGTGACAGTTGTGTTTCACTTAATTGAAGCCTATATGACAACTACAAATTAATGGCTAATTTCTCTCCTACTCGACTAATTGATAGTCGCGCGCCCATCAGATGCAGTTATTGAATGCAGGTCTCACCATCGTTTTAGCACCAAAAAACTAGATTTCCCTCTCTATTTATATCCAACACTAACCAATATATTTCTCTATTTATCAATCAAGTGGCCCTAAGACGATGGATAAAAAGATGCACCTTTATCGCCATTTCGAACAATAAACAACCATCCATATCAAATACCTATCGCATATAACGAAATCAAAGCCTTTATTGATTGAATTGTCAGTCTCATTAGTTAGAATCGCCAATTAATTCTAATAATAATAATTCTCATCTATTTATTTTATTCAAAAAAGGACATTACATGCGCCAACTTCTCAGTGGCTTATCAATCAAAATACAAATTCTTATACCCGTACTATTTTCCGTCGTTTTACTTTTAGCCGGTGTCATTATCGGTGGTGAAAAGCTAGAAAGTGCATTCAAAGATGTGTCAGTAGCAACCGACCAATTAATCTTACATAAAGAAGAACTCAGCGAAATCGTCGACAACAGCTATGGCATGCGTATCAAAGCGATTTACAGTCTATTCAATGCTGATGACGTAAAAACACTGGTTGAAACACTAAACCAAAAACGTGATCAGAATACTCGCCTACTGAATTCATTAGACACAGTGCCAGGCATGCAAGATGAAGTAGCGGCGATGAACAAAGCGATGAATCACTATGTCGACTTTTCTCGCACCACCATGCTTCCTCTATTAAGAGCGAAACACGGCGATACATCACTCTCTTCAGATTTTGAAAACCGCTACCAGATCGCAATCGACCAATACCGACACGCGGGTAATGACATGGTGCAAGCGATCAACACGCTTTCTAAAAAGTTGAATCTGCTTGCGACTCAAGAAGTCGACATCAATGGTCAGCAACACACCAGCACACTCGATACCGCAACCATTGCGCTTCTAGTGATCCTATCTGTAGCTCTAATTATCAGTTGGACGCTGGCTGGCATCATTGTTAAGCCGATCAGCAATATTCAAGCAACCATGCGCGAAGTGGCAAAAGGTAACTTGTTAGTTAAAGCAGAAGAGTATGGCGACAACGAAATCTCACGCCTAGCGCAAGACGTAAACCAGTCTGTTGAACAGCTGCGTGACACGGTAAGCTCGCTGTCTCGAATCAGTATCGAAGTGGCTTCTGCGTCGACAGAGCTAGCGGCTGTAATGACACAGTCCAGCGTTAACTCAGACCAAGAGAAACAAGAAGTAGAACAAGTTGCTTCTGCTGTAAACCAATTAGAAAGCACAGCAGCACACGTTAACGAGAACGCAGTACAAGCCGACTCAGCGTCTAAGCAAGCTGACGAAATGGCGACACACAGCATGAGCTTGTTTAATGAAAGCAACAAAGCTAACGAACAGATGGCGATTCAGCTAAGCGAAGCTGCAAATGTTGTGGGCACGCTAAAAGAGCACTCTGAACAGATTGGTAAAGTGATTGAGGTGATTCAAAGTATCTCTGAACAAACTAACCTGCTTGCGCTTAACGCAGCAATCGAAGCCGCTCGTGCAGGTGAAAGCGGTCGTGGTTTCGCAGTGGTTGCTGATGAAGTTCGAATGCTAGCGGCACGTACACAAGATTCAACCAAAGAGATCCAAACCATCATTGAAGGTTTGCAGGTTCAATCCGGTAACGCGAATGAAAGCATGAGCAGCTCATTATCTATGCTGGAACACAACCAAACTCTTGCAGGTGAAGTAAGCGCGGCGCTTTCAGGCATTGCTAACTCGGTAACGGACATGACTGAGATTAACACTCAGGTTGCCTCTGCCGCCGAAGAGCAAAGCCAAGTAACCTCAGACATCAACCGTAACATCTCAAACATCTACAGCCTAGTAAGCCAAAACGTTACCGGCATTACTCAAGCCGCTGCAGCAAGCCACGAGCTTTCTAACCTAGCAGAACAACAGAAGCAGCAGTTGGATTACTTTAAGGTATAGGCTTCAAGGTACGAAGTTCAAGGCAAACAGATTCAGGCTGTATGCTCTTTAGAACTCGCCGATAAACAAAAAGCCAGCCATCATGGCTGGTTTTTCGCTTTTAGACACTACTGACGAGATTCAGCCGCTCGAATTCTTTCAATCGCTTCTACCCTTCTAAGCTGTTCTGGTAGGAAATGTTCAGTCCTAAGTTGCGCAATCTTCTCTTGTTGTTCGGTTTTTGATAGGAATGAATCTTTCAAGACATCATTTCGTTCTGCGAAGTAGACCTCTAACGAGTCTTCAAAGGCCGCTCTTTGTTTATCAAGTGCTTCAAGTCTCTGGGTTGCTTCTTCACCGACAAGTTCGCTTCTCTTTAAGTATTTACCCTGTTCATCGAGACCTTCAGAGCTAGAGAGCTGTTGGAGTAACACCTGATTCTGGTGACTCGACTGAACATAATCAGGTTGCTCAGATAGATAGGATTCGAGTCTTTGTTGGTATTCTTCATCCTCTAATCCCTCCTGTTTCAGAAGTAACTTTTCTAAGGCGATTTCTCTCATTCTGTTGTCGTGCGTAAACAGAATACTTATCTCGCTCTCACTGAAAAACTGAGCTTGGAGGTCAAGGAGCGCTTGATTGAGTGCACGTAGATCATCAGCGGAAATGGATGTGGTACCGAACTGCACGTCCAACGATGTCAGTGCCGACTTATACTCAAGATATTTGGCAAACAGTGCTTCATCAACCACGGTTGTTGATGCTTGTTCGTGGTGTTTCGCCACGTTGTCTCGAATATCTTCAAGGGTTAATTCTGTATTACCTGACACGAAATATTCCATCATGTCTTTTGCTGATGCGTTATCGATGTCGGTATCTTGCTGAGAGGTGACTTTCAATGAGGAGACGCGTTGTTCGTCGTCAGTATGTGTATCTTGATTATTTAGATATAAAAAGACCGCCGCTGTGCTCATCAGGGCTATCGTGATTATCGACAAAATGGCGGTCTTTTTCATCATACTTCCCTTGTTTTCTTGTTAAACGGCTTTGCAGACTACAAGCCAGCCAACTTCAATCGATTGGCATGCTGACGATATAGAGTTACAGGATCTGTCTCAAACAAGTGGTGAATTCCCAATAACCCATTAATCTCATCTAGGTGGTTCATTTTGTAATCATCACCAATCACTTTGCCCAAATGCGCGCTGCATGCTCCTACTAAGCCATCATTAGGTTCGTTGAAGGCTAAGCCTAGGATTGTCATCGCTCCGTCGGTAGGATCAAGAAGGTTGGTAAAAGTGGAAGACCCTGTCCATGAATAGTAATAAACGCCGTTACTTGCTTGCCACTCACCATCGCCACACTCAGACGTCGGAACGCCCTCAGGGTAAAACTGGTTGAAGGCTAGCGAGCCTTCTGTGGTCAATGCTTCAAGAGAAGCGAGGCCGTCTTGGTCGAGATCCGATCCACCAGATAAAAGGTTAATCAGTGTCGTTAATCCACCTGCTAATTTAACCGCGATACCTTCTGTGACAGAGCCTTCAGATACGTTCCCTCGAACGAGATCAGCGACCTTAGAACCTTTATGTACACCGCCAATACTGGTCACTGAAGCAACAAGATCAGGTCGAACTGACGCAACATAACGAGCCGTAGGCCCACCGTGGCTATGACCAACCAGATTCACCTTACTTGCTCCTGTTGCAGCTAACAGCGTTTCAACTTGGCTGAGTAACTGTTCACCACGGACCTCTGAACTGTTGGTTGCAGAGACCTGAGCGACATATACGTTCGCGCCATCTTTGGTTAGGGATTCAGGTACGCCATAGAAATAGTCAACGCCCGCTAATGTATCGAAACCAAACAGACCATGTACCAACATAATGGGGTATTTCGTTTCAGTGTATCCCCTGGCTTCTAATGCTGATGCGCTCGTTCCGGCATATACGCCAAAACTGGATAGGCAGGCTATCGTCCAAATTAATATCTTTTTCAATGCTCTTTCCTTAAACAGATTAGACCTCTGATGAGTAAAAGAACCGTAGATGATGATTTTATAAAACAGAAAGTAACGACTTCATATTTGTGATGGCGAACTTGAATTAAACAGGTGCGATGAACATCAGGCAAACAGAATCAGGAGAAAAAACATAAGCAATTGATTAAATTAACATTTAACTAAGGTTGATGAGATTATTCTTTCAATATCCCGACTCAAATATCAATTCAACATTCTCAATAAACCAAAATTATTCGACAAATAACCGTTTGGAAACAGGTGTTTTTCAACCAAAACTCGTTGATAACTTGATGCTTATTCCATTAACGACACACCACAACCCTGAATGTATTGACGCTAATTATTGACTTTAGATATAGGTCGTACCAGTTATTTACTTATCCACTTATCCACTTATCAAGCAACAGCGTTTCTGTTTGGCTCATCTAAATATAAAAGAGAATACAGTGATGAAAAATACGGCTTTAATACTCACGTTAGCCCTGCCTTTTGGCGCTTATGCCGCTGAAGACTCAATACCAACACCTGAATCGATTACATCTGCACAAGTACTCAGTGCACAAGGCTCAGAGACCTATTCATATGTTAGATGTTGGTATCGAACCGATGCCTCTCATGACTCCCCAGCCACCGACTGGAAGTGGGCAAAGAAAGAGAATGGTGATTACTACACGATCAACGGATATTGGTGGTCTTCCGTTTCATTCAAAAACATGTTCTACAGCGATGCCCCGCAATCGGAAATTAAACAACGTTGCGAACAGACGCTCGACATCCAACATGACGCCGCTGACATCACCTACTTTGCCGCAGATAATCGCTTCTCTTACAACCACTCAATCTGGACCAACGACAACGCTTTTCAAGCCAGTAGCATCAATCGTATTGTCACCTTTGGTGATAGCCTGTCCGACACTGGTAATCTATTTAATGGCTCACAATGGGTTTTTCCGAACGCAGATTCGTGGTTTTTAGGGCACTTTTCGAATGGTTTAGTCTGGACGGAGTATTTAGCAAAAGCGAAAGATGTCCCTCTGTATAACTGGGCTGTGGGTGGCGCCGCAGGTACCAACCAATACGTGGCATTGACTGGTGTTTATGATCAAGTCACCTCTTATCTGACCTACATGAAAGTCGCCAAAAACTATCGTCCGGAAAACTCACTGTTTACTTTAGAGTTTGGCCTCAATGACTTCATGAATTACAACCGAGAAGTCGCCGATGTAAAGGCTGACTTTAGCAGCGCGCTGATCCGCTTAACAGAATCTGGTGCGAACAATATCCTGCTGTTCACCTTACCCGATGCAACCAAAGCCCCTCAATTCAAATACTCTACCGAACAAGAGATAATAAAAGTTCGTGGCAAGATCTTAGAATTCAACCAGTTCATCAAAGCTCAAGCCGAGTATTACCAAGGTATGGGGAAAAACGTGGTGTTGTTCGATGCAAGTGCGTTGTTCGCCAGCATTACCGATAACCCAGAACAACATGGCTTTCGAAACGCGAGTGATGCTTGTCTTAATATCAATCGAAGCTCAGCCGCGGACTACTTGCGAAGCCACAGCTTAACCAATGACTGTGCCACCTATGGTTCAGACAGTTATGTATTTTGGGGCGTGACACACCCAACTACAGCTACTCATAAATACATTGCCGACCACATCTTGGCGTATTCGTTCTCGACGTTCAATTTCTAACTAAATATCGAAAAGTAATGGCTGAGCCAAGGTCGAGATACAAAAAAACCGCCTAATATTGGCGGTTTTTATTTATGTCAGTTTTACTAGCAAACGCTTTAAAACTGGCTGGTGATTACTCGTCGTCCACTTTTGGTGCGACTTTCTTCTTAGGGATAAACACGGTATCACCCACTGCCACATTTTGGTGGAAGCTCTTATCGCGCTTAACTGGTTTCTTCGGCGTTTTCTTCGCTTGAGTGTTGGTCTTCTTCTTAGCAGGACCGCCTTTAGCAAACGCAGGTTTACGTGGCTTAATGCCTTTGAATTTACCTTTTAGGCCTTCAAGTACAGAGAAGGTCAAATCTTGTTGAAGGTAAAGTTCAACACGCTTGAAGCTGTCCCAGTCTTTTGGACCAACCAAAGAAATCGCATCGCCTTTGTTACCCGCACGGCCAGTACGACCTACACGGTGCACGTACTCTTCCGTATGCTTAGGCATATCAAAGTTGATAACGTGGCTCACGTTTGGAATATCAATACCACGTGAAGCAACATCGGTAGTTACCAAGATCTTGTAAACCGCACGCTCGAACTGGCTCATAATAGCATTACGTTGCGTTTGGTTTAGGTTACCACTCAGTGCTACCGCTTTAAGCTTCTTCTCGTTCAACTTATCTGTTAAACGGTCAGTATCAGCGCGTGTTGCTGTGAAGATCATTACCTGACGGTATTCAGCTTCTTCCAGTACACGGTCTAAAATCGCTTCTTTGTGATCTAGGTGATCACATAAGTAGAATTTCTGTGTGATATCTAAGTGTTGCTCGTTAGAAACACCAACAGAGATACGCTTAGGTGCGTCTAGCATTTCATTTGCAATGCCATTTACTTCAGCGTGATCTAACGTTGCAGAGAACATCAACGTTTGACGACGACGGTGTTTAGCTGCATTGGCAATGCGACGAAGTTCTGGAGCGAAACCCAGATCAAGCATACGGTCCGCTTCATCAAGGATTAGCGTTTCAACACCATCTAGGAACAATGAACGATGTTCTAGGTGGTCAGCAAGACGGCCTGGAGTCGCAACGATAAAACGAGGGTACTTACGCAGTGCTTTAACTTGGTCGTTAAAGTTCTCACCACCTAAGATAAGCGCCGCTTCATAAGACAGACCACCAAGCATGCTACGCAGTTCGCCGTAAACTTGCTTCGCTAGCTCACGAGTAGGAGCCAAAATTACACCACGAGGATCTTTAGCAGAAAACGCTTTTGTTTTTAATGCTTTATGTATCATTGGCAACACAAACGCCAATGTTTTTCCTGATCCCGTTTTTGATGAAGCCAATAGATCCTTACCAGCAATAGCAACAGGGATCGCTTTTGATTGGATCTCTGTCGCCTTCTTGAAGTCGTAATGTTTTAAGTTCTTCAGTAAGCGGTTATCTAAGCCTAAATCTTTAAAGTGCAAAGGACTCTCCAGTCATGATGGTATTGAATAAAATTAATTTAACGTGACATGATACCGCGAAAGTACTTTATAAGGATAGAGATCACAGTAAATTTATCCCTTTATCTATCTTTAGCTAGAACAACGTATGCATTGCTAGCAAAGGGATAGCTCTCCAAAAACACCTTCAAGTCGTCTCTAAATCCTTCATCTCATAAATGAGACACAACGTGATACTTAGCTAATTAACTCAAAAATTTAGCAATTTCTTTAGTTATTGTTTTTGCAGTTAAAAAATTAGTCGCTACAATCATTAATGAAGCGACTATATGATAAAGAATGTATAGCGCATCTTTTGATGATAAATAAGCAAGGAGTTCTTATGAATAAGACGTTAATCGCAGCTGCAGCATCAGTTTTCATTTTAGCCGGTTGTTCTTCAGAACCAGAAGAAGCTGCAGTGTCAGAAATGGATCAACTAACTAACCAAGTGGCTCAACTTACAAGCGAAGTTGAAGCACTTAAGAGTGACAAAGCAGCCGCAGAAATGAAGGCTCAAGAAGCAGAAGCAGCCGCTATGGCAGCGAAAGAAGAAGCGGATCGTGCTAACGAACGCATCGACAACATCGCTGAGTCTTACACTAAGTAGTTTGAGATCTAATCGCGATTAAGCTGTAGATTAAATAAGTCGCAAAAAGCAGTATATAGACAGCACCACTTCTTATCGGATGTGGTGCTTTTTTTGGGTGACACTAATGCGAGTAAACAAGATAAAACCGCCCCTTGTTGCAGAAGAGGCAATCGAATTAAAACTCAATCACAGGTGGTGCTATCTCTACAGGTACGCCGTTTTGAGCAAAGATAACCGCTTTCGCCTTTGAATTTGGCAGTTCTGCGTCTTCAAGCCACCATTTTAGTTCCACAGGGATCTGTAATGATTTCTTTGAACCATCACTTCGAGTTAATGGCTCGTGCGCTTCTACAAACACACTTCTATCAGGCTCTAATGACACCTTAATCGGCTCATTGATAATGGTGACCTGTTCACCACGGTTCACTTGCTCAAACAGCCACTCAATGTCTTTAGGTTCCATTCGGATACAACCAGAGCTAACTCGTAAACCTATCCCGAAATCTTTGTTTGTACCATGGATCAAATAGTCGCCAGCGCCATAAGCAAGCCTCAAAGCGTACTCTCCCAATGGATTTTCCGGCCCGGCAGGAACCACTCTCGGTAATTCAATGCCCTTTTCAAGATACTCGTTGCGGATTGAATTTGGTGGCGTCCATGTTGGATTCGGTCTTTTTTGGCTTATCTTGGTGATCATCTCGGGAGTATCACGCCCCACTCGACCGATGCCGACAGGGAAAACATGCACCTGATTTTTCTCAGGCTCAAAGTAATACAACCTTAACTCAGCAAGATTGATGACAATCCCCTTTCTTGGGGTGTCAGGCAAAATCAAGCGGCTTGGAATGCTTAACACATAGCCTTCCGCGGGAAGAAAAGGATCCACCCCTTTGTTGGCTGCCATTAAAGAGAGAAAACCAATATCGTATTGCTTGGCAATGATGGCCAAGGTTTCGCCCGCCGCCACTTCATGCTGCTGGATTCTGCCCACAATGCGGCTTTCCGTTGGTGGCAATTCAAAGGTTGCAGCAGACACCCACGATGAAGCTATCCCGCTGGCAAGCAAAGTAGTTCTTACAACAAACGACGCCGCCCTGTGGAGTCGTGTTTTCATTGACTGCAAAGGCGTCGAGTTAACGCAATACGACATACAAATCCTTGGTTTGTCTTTTATCAAAGTTTAGATTATCTCTGATCAAACGTCTCTACAACGTATTGTTGTCTCGAAACTAATAGGCAACAAGTTTATATGTAAGCCTTTTCTTCTCATTCACTTGCAATTTACCCATACAAAATCGATTGCCTTTACGCTTTCAACATATTTGGTTATCAATATTAATAAAACTATAATGACAGACCTATTTTGTGACTAAAGTCTCATGGAGCCATGTTCTAACTCGCTAATATTGCCTCAACAAAACGAATTCAATTCAACAGAATCGGTAATTGATTAAATCCTGTTCCTATAATTACCGTTTAAACTTTGGAGAACGACCATGGCTACACCTCATATTAATGCTCAAGCTGGTGATTTCGCAGAAACAGTACTTATGCCGGGCGACCCGCTTCGCGCAAAATACATTGCAGAAACATTCCTTGATGACGTGAAGCAAGTTTGTGACGTTCGCAACATGTTTGGCTACACAGGCACTTACAAAGGTAAGAAAGTTTCTGTAATGGGCCACGGTATGGGTATCCCATCATGCTGCATCTACGTACACGAGCTAATCGCTGAGTTCGGCGTGAAAAACGTTATTCGTGTAGGTAGCTGTGGCGCGGTACGTGACGACGTTAAACTAATGGACGTTGTTATCGGCATGGGTGCATCTACTGACTCAAAAGTAAACCGCATTCGTTTCAACAACCACGACTTCGCTGCTATCGCTGATTTCGGTCTTCTAGAAGAAGCAGTAAACCAAGCTCGTGCACAAGAAGTTCCAGTTAAAGTTGGTAACGTATTCTCTGCAGACCTTTTCTACACTCCAGAAGCTGACCTTTTCGAAAAAATGGAAAAGCTAGGCATCCTAGGTGTTGATATGGAAGCGGCTGGTATCTACGGCGTTGCTGCAGACCTTGGTGCTAAAGCACTAACTATCCTAACAGTATCTGACCACATCATCCGTGGTGAAAAACTAAGTTCTGAAGAGCGTCAAAAGTCTTTCAACGACATGATGAAAGTTGCTCTAGAGACAGCAATCAACATCTAACGATTTGATAAAAGATACATTGAAAAGCGTTACCCCGCAGCCAGGCTCGCTTGGCTGCTCAAATAATCCCGAG
Source organism: Vibrio sp. 10N.261.51.F11 (assembly GCF_041471665.1). NCBI lineage: Bacteria > Pseudomonadati > Pseudomonadota > Gammaproteobacteria > Vibrionales > Vibrionaceae > Vibrio > Vibrio sp. 10N.261.51.F11. The sequence goes on from NZ_JBFROW010000008.1 coordinate 26,882, forward strand.
GGGGAGATCGTGTCTAACGACAAGCTGCCAAAAGATGCGGATGGTTTGCAACTCAACTTTTGTAAAACATTGGCGTGTGACAACTTTGGCTTGAGCGATGCAAAACGGTATGTTTTGCAACACGCGAACCCTAAGCGTCCAGCGATGGTTTGTCGTGAATGTGGAGCTTTCCCCCCCTTACTTAACAATCGTGAAGTGTTAAGCGAACTTCATCGCCTAAGACAACTTCACAGCGACGGGCTCCCTGCTTGTCGTAATGATGATTGCGATAACTTCGGCTTATCGGTTCATACCCATAAACATCTTTATCATGCCTTCGGCTACAGTGGCGACAGGCAGCGTTATCGATGCAAAGACTGCCAAACAACCTTCGTTGATAAATGGTCTGGATCCAATAAAAAACTCCAATTTCAAGAGAACCTCATGGGCTTACTGTTCATGGGCTATTCCGTACGTGAAATCTGCCGAAAATTAGAGATCAACCCAAAGACTTTCTATGATCATGTTGACCATATCGCGAGCCGTTGTCGTCGTAAATTAGCGATGATCGATGCACGATGGGTTAACCATGCGAAAGATTACGAGTTCGCATCTCACTACCAGCGTCTGCAACCACAAAGTAACAACGGTGTGGTGTGGATAGCGACGGGCGAGGCGCATTCTGGCTATATACTTTGCCAACACGTTAACTACTCTCAAAATGAAGAACCATCAGGAAACGTCGACCATAACCCTTATGATGATGTGGCACGATTTGTATCCAAAGAGCACTCTTCAGAAGCAAATCTCGAACTGCCTCAGCCCTCTGACAAACTAAAAGAGCGCATTGAACAGCAGTACCAAGTGATTCTTGCGAGAGGTAACGTTGAGGACCCTATGGGTAACCTCACCACATTTAGTTACCCTTCAAAAGGCGCTCTCATTCGACCGCCTTATACCTCTTATGCTCACTTCTTACATGTGTTGGATATGTGTAACGAAGACAAGCATGTCGCCATCTATATGCCACAAGATCCATTACTAAGATCTGCCGCTTTAAGTGTATGTTTGCCGCGCATTCAGAGTCAAAATATTGACCTCATGTATGTCGAAGAAGATTCAGGCTGGCAAGACGACCAAAGTTTTGAAAAGATCGACATCGTTCACATGAGTTGGTGGCGAGATCGCTGGGCTATTGCCAATCAGGGTGATAACCAGAAAGGTATCTGCTACCTAACCGGTAACAATCCAGAACCAAAACAGTGGTTTAACACAGCCTCAATTCAACAAACTAAGTTCTATCAACAGCGCTTTCAGTTGTTATTTGATAGCTTTATTAATGAGCCCAGACGTAAGCTTCGTCCTGGGGGCATTCTTCCATTGCTCGACATATTTAGAGCTTGGCACAATCTGTGCTACCAAGATAAGCAAGGGCTCACGGCAGCACAACGCTTAGGCGTAGGGGAGCTGCCATTAACTCTAAAGCAACTACTTTCATAGCAACAAAGCCTCTAGGTAATTATTCGGGAACTCATTGATTTTAAAGCGACAACATGAGGTAACACCCATAATTAGAAAAGATCGATGTTCCTTTGACGCTCTACGAAAGATAATTGGTGCTTATCTCAAATTACACTCTTATAATGATTGTGTTATCAATATGTTCGATAATCATGGATGTAAGTCTTGGACAAAAATCAGTACCTTCTTGAAACAGAATTAGAAAAACTCAAAACTCGTGTCGACTCTGAGCCATCGGTGATCCTAGAGATTGCCCAACAGTGCCTAGTCCGATCAGAGCAAGTTCTGTTTGAAGAGGGTTCCATCCAGTCATTAATGTTAATGGCAAGATGTAGCTGGAACCTGATGGATTACCAAAAAGGTTTAAAATACATCAAGGAAGCCTACAAGCGCCAAAGCCGATTAGATACCGACCTTTTTCTCCCTGAAATCCTCCATTTACACGCGCTCCAGTTCTGGGGACAAGCCAAGTACTATTCCGCCCAACAGTTCTGGATCAATGCTTTAGAGCAGTCCGCGTTGGTTGATGAAGTCGAAATTCAAATTGAATGCCTCATTGGCCTTGGCAATATTTGGCGGATGACCCACGAATATAAACTTGCACGTTCTACCCACCAGCTTGCCGTTAAAGTTGCTAACAACAGCCGCATTGGTTGGTTAGAGGGTAAAGCCAGAATACTGCTTGCGTGGGATTACTACCTGCTCAACAACTATGTTGAAATGCTGTCGGTATTGGACGGTGCAGAAGAAGCATTAAAAGACCATAAAGATAACACTTGGCATGCAGAGGTATGGGACTTTCGAGGCCTTGCCCTACTTGGTCTTGAACGCTTAGATGACGCGGAGCGCGCCACGGCCAAAGCGCACAATCTGGCAGTTGAACACAACCTAGTTTGGATGAAGGCGCACTCATACATCAGCCGAGCTAGATTGGAGCTCCTGAGAAAAAGACCAGAACAAGCGGCGGAATTACTGAGGCTCGCAGAACAATCCGCAAACGAGTTCGATAATGGCGAGTTGCTGAGCCAAATCTGTTACCAACAATCCTTGGTGGCGGAAGAAAACCAAGACTTCCAAGCCGCGCTCGTCGCCTTTAAAAAGTACCGTCAATATTCTATCGGCATGCTCAAAGAGCAAACGACACGTGTCGGTTTGGACAAAGCACGCAGTTCAAAACGCCAGCTTGAACAGAGAGCACGAAAACTGATTAACCGTATTCGCGGTCAACACGAGTACGACCCTGAGAAGCACCTCTCTTATGTTGTCTCTGAAACCTTTTGGTGGGAAAAATTGGTGCTGTTCAAGACAGAGCTTAAACGCTCGAACCACAGCATCATTATGTTCCATCATGTCGATACTAATTATTTAGATATCTGTACCGAGATTGCTCATGCTTTATGTAACCAGAATGACTTCATCGCAAGGCTAAGTTCTGAACGTGTGGCTCTTATGCTTTCCGAGAAAGGAGAAGCCGCAGAACAAACCTTCCAAACTCTCAGCACCATGCTCGATATCTATCCATGGCATAGAAAAGGATTAAAAGGTTCGAAACCAAGCGTCAGCCTCAATGATATTTTGACGTTCCCGTTCACGCTTGAACAACTCGAAGAAGACGATGCTGAGGTAATAGAATAATGGAAACTCTATTAAGCAAGATCACAGACGCCGGTTTAGACCCTTCATCAGTATCAGGTGAAGAAGCGATCATCTTCTGGAACCACATTCGTCAGCACGTTTCGACGACGCAAACAGAGCAAGCGCACTGCTATATCATTAGCTCTGAATACCGTGCCGAGTTACAACAAAATCAAACCAGTATCGAAGAGTTGAGACGAGCACTCGATCTGCTCCACCTTCCTGCCGATATCGAAGATATTCTGACAGTCAAAACCAGTTTAAGTGACCGCTTAGTTGAAACTGGTGATTACACCTCAGCACTCAATGAATTCGTCAGTTCATCGACTATCGCGGTTGAACACGGTCATATCGATGAGTATGTATTAGCTATTTTAGGCATGGGCAACCTGTGTGATTCCTATGGCGATCACAACAGAGCACTTCGTTACTACCAAAAAATCAGCAGCATAGACCATGCGATAAGCAGTCGCTCACTTCGCCTCAAATTCAAGCTGCATATGGTAGCAAGCCTACTTCTACTCAATCGCATTACAGCAGCCAGCGATTTACTGAATGAGTGCGAAGAACTGAGTATTTTGGTCAGTGACAAGTTGCTCACAGCTCAAATACTGCTTTACCAAGCAAAGGTGCTGCGCGCTAAGAAAAAACACCATGAAGCGCTACGCTGTCTGTCTAAGGTTCAATACCCAGCCAACAGCACTCAAGCAAGCTGGCTTGCAACCATGACTCGTCTAGAGCTCGCACATTGCCTAAGTGCAACCGGCAAGCAAGACTACGCGAGCATGATTTTGTCGAGCACAGACAAACGCGTGAAAGCCTACTCGTCGCCAGTACTTGCAAAACGATTCTACGATTCGCTGAGTGATGTGTGTATGAATCAAGGGCGTTTTCAAGAAGCGCTAAGCTATGAGAAAAAAGGCTACCGAATTGAAACCGATCTGATGAAGCAGATCCCGATCAGTGAACTCGGTGCAAGCCAGCTACGCCGCCTGTCCCGTTTTGAATTACAACTTAAACTCATTCTCTCTGAACAAGAGAACAAAGAGCTGAAAGAGACAACGGAACAACACAAGAATGCGGTTGCTCAGCTTCAACAAGACGTATTCACCGATCCATTGACAGGGTTACACAACCGTCGCTGGTTAGATGTGAAATTGAAAGACATGCTGTTGCACGATACCTCTTTCGCACTTATGGTTATTGATATTGACCACTTCAAGTCTATCAATGATGAACTGAGTCACTTAGTGGGCGATAAAGCGATTGTTAGTGTGTCTCAAGAGCTACGTTCATACTTTAAGTTTAGAGGCGCGTCATGTGTCAGATTTGGTGGAGAAGAGTTCCTCGTCATTCTAGAGAACACTGATCTTCCGAAGGCAGAAATGCACTCTGAAAATTATCGAGAGCGCATCTTCCAATTTGGATGGCATGAAATACTTGGGGAGCGTGGTTTGACCGTGAGTATTGGTATCACTTTGCATCGTGACGGAGAGAATACTCAACGCACCTTCTACCGTGCGGATAAAGCGCTATACCGAGCTAAAGCCAACGGCCGTAATCAAGTGTGTACAGAGTAGTGGCATATAGCTCTGTAGCTTAGCCAACTGCTTATTGATAAAAGAACAGAGAAATACCAGCAAGGGCGGCAAGTGTGCCTATGATACTTTGCTTTGACACCTTCTCCCCTTTCAGCGCATAAATCACCAAAATAAAGACCGGGCTGGTCGCTATCAACGTTTGTGCAATCGCAGGGTTAGCATTCTTCAACGCCACTTGTTGAAGCCATAGAGCGAGAAACGTCCCGACAAAGATTGCTCCTAGTAACCACAGTTTATCGAGCTTGGTCATTTCCCATAAATCTCTTTTTATCGATGAATACGGCTTCTTTTCAACGAAAGGGATAATCAGCATCACAGCAAACACGCCAATCGTCAGGCGAATCAAAGCACCTAACAATGGTGGGATATCACCCGCCACTAACGCGTAATGAGAAATAACCACACCAGATGCCTGACAGACACTCGCCACAAGCCCATAACCAATGCCACCCCACTGCGCTTTGTTATTCGATTCACCGCTCGCCGATTTTGATGGCTGGAAGACAACGAAGGTCACCGCTAGTGTTGTAATCACGACACCGAGCCAACTTTGCACTGTCAATACAGCGCCCAGGAACATTAATGCCAGCACACCAGAAAGAGGCGGGGCTAAAGATTCCAGTAACAGCGTCTTATTGGCACCGATTCTTTTCAACGCCGCAAAATAGGCGCTATCTCCAATCGCAATGCCAATCACACCTGAAATTGCCAATATCAGAAAATGGTTGGTACTCAGTTCAAACTCCGGCATCGGAATAAGAGGCATCACCAGCAACATCATCCCTGACGCCACTACACCCTTAACAATGTTCAATTGCATCGCAGAGAAGCGATGACCAAACTGTCCATAAATCCATGTCGCACACGCCCACACAATCGCAGCACCAATAGCCGCCAATTCACCTATATACATCCGTGTTTATCCTTTGTGGTTGTGCACGTCATTTAGAATCGTAGCTGTCATCATTTCAGCTAAAATACCAACCAGAAAGCCGAAATAGCCTCTTCAAACGCGATGAGATTTTATAAGATTCGTCAATGATTTTGCTCACATTAGAAGCGAACACTCATTATTTATAACTCAGTAAATCATTTTTATAACAATTACTTGGATGATAGCGTACTATATTTATAACTAACATCTAACATTACAAGGATCTGTTATGTTTTTAGACTACTTTGCACTCGGCTTACTCATTTTCGTTGCTCTAGTCATCTTTTACGGCATCATCGTTATTCACGATATCCCTTATGAAATAGCCAAAGAACGTAATCATCCTCACCAAGACGCAATTCACGTCTCAGGCTGGGTTAGCCTATTCACTTTGCACACAATTTGGCCCTTTCTATGGATTTGGGCAACATTATGGCGGAAAGACCGAGGCTGGGGCTTCGAAAAACTCGAAGAAGAGCAGCACGATATTCATCACCGAGTGGATGTTTTAATCGATCAAGTTAGCACCCTTCAAGAAGAGATCGCACAGCTCAAACAAGCAAATACTAAACAAAGCAGCACAAAAAAAGAGTCAAACAACGTTCAAGATCAGGAGGCTAAGTAATGGATTTACTACTGATAATGACCTACGCGGCACTTTGTATCACTATTTTCAAAGTATTTAATATCCCACTAAACAAATGGACAGTGCCTACCGCAGTGCTCGGTGGTGTGGTCATCGTAGGAACATTGATCCTATTAATGAACTACAACCATCCTTTCACACAACTTGGCAACCAAGTTTACTCAACGACTCCAATTGTTTCAGGCGTTAGAGGTAAAGTCATTGAGGTTCCTGTTGAGGCGAATTCTCCTTTAAAGAAAGGAGACATCCTCTTTAAAATTGACCCTATCCCTTTTGAAGCAGAAGTCGCTAAGCTCGAAGCGAAAGTAAAAGAAGCAAGCCAAGGAGCACTTGGGCTTGAATCTCAAGTTGCTGAAGCTGAAGCTGCTAAAATCAAAGCGATTGCAGAAAGAGACAAAGCGCAACGCGAATTTTCTCGTTATAAGCGTGGCTTTGAAAGTGGTGCGTTTACCGAACAACAATTGGATACTCGTAGACAAGCTTATAAGGCATCGGAAGCAGCAGTAAAAGTAGCAGAAGCAAGTCAACAACAAGCTCAGATCGCTCTAAATTCTGAAATTGGTGGCGAGAACACCGCAGTGGCAGGATTACTTGCAGACTTACGTAAGGCTCAATTCAACCTTGACCAAACGGTCGTGAGAGCACCAACGGATGGATATGTTACACAACTAGCACTGCGTCCAGGCGTAATGGCTGTACCGCTACCTCTTGCTCCTGTCATGACATTTGTCCATACGGAAGAAAAATACTACATCGCAGCATTCAGACAAAACTCATTGCAACGACTGCATCCTGGTTTCGAAGCTGAATTTTTATTCAGAGCACTACCAGGCAAGATTTTCAAAGGACGCATTGATGAAATAATCCCAGCTATTGGTGAGAGTCAAATTCAAGCGCGCGGGACACTTATTGGTACCAATGCACTTCGTACTAATGGACGCGTATTTGCTAAAATGACCATCACTGATGACCTGTCTGACTACCATTTACCTATGGGTACCGCGGTTGAAGTTGCCGTTTATTCTGACAGCTTCACCCACGTTTCAATCATGCGCAAGGTCCTTATTCGCATGAAGAGTTGGCAAAACTATCTATACCTAGACCACTAAACGGTCAAAGGTACGTGACGAACCCGCTTAACACATTGTTAAGACGAATGAAAAAGTCAGACTCGCTCTGGCTTTTTTGTTGCTGGATTAACCGTAAAATTACGCTTTTTACACGATATTTAGGTGTTCAGATGGAATTTTAGACATCTAGACACTTACCTTCCCTTATGGAAGGGTTCTACTGTATAATGCGCGCCTTATTTTTTATATTTGCCCAAAAAACGTTCTCATTGAGACGCATATTAATAATGGCGAATATTTATTCTTTATTTTGCTTTATTTTTCAGAATTCGAGGTTATCTATGAACTTTTCAGCTAAAACAGTGGTCGTTATCGCCATTGGCGCGGCACTGTACGGCATTGGTGGTTTACCTATGTTTGGTGTCCCAGTGTTTGCTAACACGACATTGAAACCAGCAATGGCAGTTCTAGCACTGTTTTCTGTTTTGTTCGGCCCTATTGTTGGCTTCTTAGTTGGCTTTATCGGTCACTGGGTAACGGATCTGTTCGCAGGCTGGGGGGTGTGGTTAACTTGGGTTTTAGGCTCAGGTATCGTAGGCATGGTTATCGGCTTATTCCCGATGTTGACCAAGAACCGCCTTCAGCAAGGTGAGTTGCCTATGAAGGACTTCGCGCTGTTTGTGATACTTGCCCTTGCCGGTAATGTGGTTGGTTACGGCTGCTCTGCATTCCTAGATACCATCCTTTATGCAGAACCGTTTACTAAAGTCTTCACTCAACTCTCTATCATTGCTGCGGGTAACACCGTTCTGATCGCTGTTGTTGGCTTACTGATCCTAAAATCAGTCGCTAAACGCAACAAACAAAGCCGTAACCTGACTGAGGCATAAGCGATAATGACTATAGCATTTTCGAACTTCTCTTTTAGATATGAGTCGCTGGATAAACCGACGCTAAAAAATATCAATCTAAGGATAGAGAAAGGAGAGAAAATCGTCATTATTGGACCAAGCGGTAGTGGTAAATCTACCCTAGGTCAATGCCTTAACGGTCTGATTCCTCATGCTATCAAAGGTGAGGTGACTGGCTCTCTAGAGATCAACGGTAAGAACATTTCTGATTTTTCTATGCACGACTATACCGAGCAGGTTGGCACAGTATTACAAGATACTGATAGCCAATTTGTCGGTTTGAGTATTGGCGAAGACATCGCATTCGCACTGGAAAATCAGTTAGTGTCGAACATTGATATGTACCCTCTGGTTAAGTCGACAGCAAAAATGGTCGACTTAGCAGATATGCTTGATCGCTCGCCACATGATTTATCCGGCGGCCAGAAACAACGCGTGTCATTAGCGGGCATCTTAGTTGATGACGTTGACATCCTGTTGTTTGATGAACCTTTGGCTAGCCTTGACCCGAAAACGGGTAAAGCGACTATCGAAATCATCGACCAACTTCATAAAGAAACCAACAAGACTATAGTCATCATCGAGCATCGCCTTGAAGATGTACTACATCGCGATATCGATCGAGTGATCTTGATGGAGCGCGGTGAAATTGTCGCGGACATGACACCCGATGAAATCTTAGCTTCTGAACTGCTTGAAACACACGGTATTCGTGAACCACTTTATTTATCTGCTCTGAAGGCAGCGAAAGCACCTTTGACCAGTGAAGATAAGCTATCAAACCTCAAAGCTCTCGATTACAAAAGATTCCGCCCTGCGGTTCAGGCTTGGTTTGCAGAGCGCCCGACTCCAGTTGCCGAGAAGCAGTACCAACCTTTGCTTGAGGTCCACGGCCTGACTTACTCTTACGATGGTGAAAAGAACGCTCTCGAAGATGTCAGCTTTAAGATTGGTAAGGGTGAGTTCGTTTCAATCTTAGGCAAAAACGGTTCAGGCAAATCTACCATCACTAAACTCATCATGGGTGTGATCGATGCCGATTCAGGCTCTTCCTATCTAAATGGTGAAGACCTATCTGAGCTTTCTATCTTTGAAAGAAGCCAGAAAGTCGGTGTCGTGATGCAGAACCCAAATCATATGATCTCGCATCATATGATTTTTGATGAGATTGCTTTTGGTCTTCGTAACCGCAACATTGCAGAAGAGCTGATCACAGAAAAAGTAGAGCATGCTCTTGAGTTGTGTGGGCTGAGTAAGTTCCGCCACTGGCCGATCGAAGCACTGAGCTACGGTCAGAAAAAACGAGTAACCATCGCTTCTATTTTGGTGCTGGAGCCTGAGCTTCTTATCTTGGATGAGCCGACAGCAGGTCAAGACTACCGTAACTACACATCCATGCTGGCATTCATCCAAAAGCTTAATCGTGATTTGGGTATTACCGTTGTGATCATCTCACACGACATGCACCTCGTTCTCGAGTACACCACACGTTCAATCGTAATCGCAGACAGCAAGTTGATTGCCAATGCCGCGATGACGGAAGTATTTAGCCAACCATCACTTCTAGAACGTGCAAATCTTTGTACCACCAGCATTTATGAACTCGCGACTATGATGAAAATCGACGACACCAATGCGTTTATGCAGTACTTCATCGACTACGAGAGAAGCGCTCAATGAACGCATCAAAAGTAAAATTCGGCATCAATTACATTGATACAAAATCACCGCTTCATGCACTTAACGGCATCACCAAATTTGCGCTCTTCTTAGCTTGGGTAACCGTGGTCTTAACTACGTTCGACCTAAGATTGATTGCACTGCTTATTGTGACTGGTTTATACCTGCTAAAGCTGACCAATGTGCCTGTACGCGTGTACAAGCCTTTGTTATTAGGAACGGCGAGTGTATTAAGCCTAAATGCTCTGTTCATGTACCTACTGGCTCCACAGCAAGGTACTGAGCTCATCGGCAGCGAGACCTTATTGCTGACATTGCCGGGTAACTACTCGTTGAGCCAAGAGACTCTGTTTTACTTAGTCACTGTTACGCTCAAATACATGAGCATGTTCCCGATAGCGTTGATTTTTGTCTTCACAACGCATCCAACGGAGTTTGCTGCGAGCCTCAACCGTATCGGTGTTCCCTACAAGATCGCCTATGCGGTCAGCTTAACACTGCGTTACTTGCCAGAAGTTAAGAAAGACTTCATCAATATCATGCATGCTCAACAGGCTCGTGGTGTAGAGCTCTCAAAGAAAGCGCCTCTAATTACTCGAATCAAAAATGTGGCTAAGGTTCTAGGCCCGCTCATTTTCTCTAGCTTGGACCGAGCAGACGAGATCTCTAACGCAATGACGTTACGAGGTTTTGGCCGACACAAAGCTCGCACTTGGTATAGCTATGCACCTTTGAAACGTATCGACTTTGTTTGTTTAGGTGTCATCGCTTTTATCGTGGTGTTAGCCATTGCGAAACGCATTCTAGAGCCGCAGTTATTTTGGTATCCGTTCTAGTCATCTGAATTAGCATAGATAAACAAAGACTTTAAATAACACACCGCTCAATAGGGCGGTGTTTTTGTTTATGCCAAAATCTGATTGATAATTGAACCAATGACACAATACTGACTATATTTAACGATAAATTGACCAGTTATTTACCCTTGGAGTTTGAGATTTAATTCATAAGCTCTTAATATACTCGTTTACAGAATGTTACACTCAATAGAGATTTGTAATGGCTCGAATTACTCAAGTACAGAAACTAGAAAATCAAAAAAACTACGATGAGATCGTACTAAACCTTTTTCTGGCTGAAGGACATGAAGCACTAACTTATGCAAGGATTGCTCAAGAGATTGGCATTAGTTTAACGACGCTTCAGGGCTATTATCCGTCGACCCGCGCTATTCGCTCAGTACTTCACGAACACATGCTATCGATCGTTATAGACAGTCTAGACTTTTCATCGGAAGCGCTTTTTATCCAATCTTGGCAAGCCGCTCTAGATAATGAGCAGTTTCGATACGTGATTAAATTGATGTTTTTCCATGCTTCGCAAATCAAGAATCCTGAGCAATTTAACCTCAGCTCGAACGGCGAATTTCCTGAAAAGATGTTGGACAGTTTCGGCAACAACTCAGTTCGAATCCTTGAAATGGTAGTCGGACGCTCAATGTTCTATCTCACCAACTTCAAGTAACGCTAACCAGCTTACTGAAATAGAAAAAGGGAACCCTAGGGTTCCCTTTTTTAGACTTTCAGAAAAGTGAGCAGCGATGACCTGCTCAACTTATAGACCTAATTTAGCTTGTAAAAAACGGTCGATAACGGCGGCAAACGCAGCTCAATCGATGTGTCTAGCCCTTCGCTTTCTACAGATTCAATCTCAGCAGTCTGCTTCACTTCAAAACCGCTGCCTGCATAGTCGACAGAGTCTGTATTCAACAACAATGCGTATTCACCTTTTGCAGGAACACCTAAGCGGAAATGCTCGTGAGGCACTGGCGTAAAGTTAGACACTATCAATACTCGCTCACCAGATTCACTGATGCGCTCGTGCGCAAGAATGCTAGCTTCAGCAGAGTCCTGTAGACGCCATTCAAAGCCTTTCGGATCAAAATCAAGATCGTGCATTGCAGCTTCAGAGCGGTACAGATTGTTCAGGTCTTTCGTTAAACGCTGAACACCTTGATGACGCTCGTAATCCAGCAAAAACCATTGCAGCTGGTCGTCATGGTTCCATTCAGCCGTCTGACCAAATTCTGCACCCATGAAGTTCAGCTTCTTACCTGGTTGCGCATACATGTAACCCATATAAGCACGTAGGTTTGCCGTTTGCTGCCATTCATCACCAGGCATCTTGTTGTGGATAGAACCTTTACCGTAAACCACCTCATCGTGAGACAGAGACAATACATAGTTCTCACTGTGTGCGTAAACCAGCGGGAACGTAATCGTATCGTGGTGGTACTTACGGTTGATTGGATCTTCTTGAATGTAAGACAGGCTATCGTGCATCCAACCCATGTTCCACTTAAAGCCGAAGCCTAAGCCGCCCATAAAGGTCGGTGCTGAAACACCAGGGAACGCCGTCGATTCTTCCGCAATGGTCATCGCATTCGGGAAGTGCTTGTACACTTCTTCGTTCATCCACTTAAGGGTTGCGATAGCGTCGTAGTTTTCGTTGCCGCCATCCGCATTCGGGATCCATTGGTCATGGCTACGCGAATAGTCGAGGTACAACATCGAAGCAACCGCATCAACACGGATGCCATCAATGTGGAATTGCTCGAACCAGTACAGTGCATTAGAAACTAAGAAACGACGAACATGCTCTTTGCCTAAATCGTAAATGTACGAGTTCCAATCTTGATGCCAACCACGACGTGGATCTGGATCATGGAATAATGGCGTACCATCGAAGTTTGCTAGGCCGTGATCATCACTTGGGAAGTGAGCAGGAACCCAGTCCAGAACAACGCCAAGACCCGCTTGGTGACATTGATCGACGAAGTATTTGAAATCATCTGGAGAGCCAAAACGGCTAGTCGGTGCAAAAAGACCAACAGGCTGATAGCCCCAAGAACCGTAGAATGGATGTTCTGAAACTGGCATTAGTTCAACGTGCGTGTAGCCAAGATCCGTTAGGTATGGGATTAGCTCTGCCGCTAGCTCACGGTAATTTAAGAATTCACCTTCAGCGTTACGCTTCCAAGAACCTGCATGCAATTCATAGAACGAAAGCGCTTCTTTGCGCTTTTGCGTTACCGGGCGATTTTGCCATTGAGTATCTTGCCACTGGTAACGAGCGTGATCGTAAGTTACAGATGAGAACGATGGGTATTGCTCAGAGTAGAAACCCCATGGGTCAGCTTTGTGTGGTAAGCCTTCGCCATTTGGTCCTTTTAATTCAAACTTGTATTGAGCGCCTTCTTCCAGTTCAGGAATGAATAAGCCCCACATACCGTAATCTAGGCGTTGCATTGGGTGGCGGCGACCATCCCAAGCGTTGAAGTTACCCACCAAGCTTACCGCAGTTGCATGCGGTGCGTACACCAAGAAACGCGTACCTGAAATCGTCTGTCCATCACGCTCTAGCGTAATAAACTGAGCCCCCATGTGATGATACATATCTTTCGGTGTATGAAGATCTTCATAACTCGCGTACAGATCGTGGTACTGGTAAGGATCATCGATGATCTGTTCTACGCCAGCCCAATCAACCGCAAGCTTATAGTGAGTAAAACGTAAGTCTCTCTCTTGCTTAAGAATGAAACCACTTTCACCCTCTCGCGCTAACTCAATACGAGGTTCCTTTCCAACAATCAACTCGACTTTATCTGCCCCAGGAATCCACACACGTAATGCACCTTGCTCAGAAGGTAGGTATGGCCCTAAAAACGCGAATGGGTCTGTGAAACAAGCCTGTGATAGTTGGGTATATATTTGTTTTTGCTTTGAAATCGAACTTAGTTCCAAAACGTTTCTCCCTAACCAAACATCCAAAAAACATAATACAAAAATGCCCGCTATTAGTGCGGGCAATATAACGACGGTTTATTCTACCAGATGAGCATTCATTATTGAGTGACCGAGGTTGTAGTTTCGTACGGCGTAAGCAAAAAACCACCTAATTTCAAGTCACTCACGTCATTACTTACCGGCTTTTTCTCGAACGTCAGTCAGCTTAGAAGCGATACGATTAACGCCTTCGTGAGCAAATATTTCGTCCAAGTTCATTGATAGTTTACGACGCCAGTTAGGGTATTCATCAACCGTGCCAGGAATGTTTACTGGCTTGTCCATCTCTAGCCAATCTTCTAGCTGAACGCTCAGTAGTGTTGAACCACCAGCCGCTACGTGCAGTTGAAGTGCCTCAGCAAGGTAAGAGTCCATCGGTACTTGGCTCGCATCGCGGCCCACACCTTCTGGTAGGAAACCATGCCATGCTACTGAATCTAAGATACCTTGCTTGCACTCTAGGCGGTCATCGAACAAGGTTTCTAATTGTTCTGCATCTGGGTATAAGCCAATCTCTTGGCCCATTTTCAGGTCATCACAGTGCCAGAAGCCACGAAGCGTTGGCATATCGTGAGTACACAGTGCCGCCATCGATTGTGATGCGTAGTGTTTTGGTGAGATGAAACCACCGTCATCTTCTGATGTTTCGAAGAAGAACACTTTGTAAGAGTGCACGCCAGCATCTGCAAGGATGTCGACAATCTCATCCGGTACCGTTCCTAAATCTTCACCGATAACGCTACATTGGTAACGGTGAGATTCAAGCGCCAGAATAGACAGCATATCTTGTACTGGGTAGTAGATGTACGCGCCCTTAGTTGCGTTCTCACCCTTTGGAATCCACCACAAGCGCAGTAGACCTAAAACGTGGTCGATACGCAGTGCACCACAGTGCTTCATGTTCGCACGAAGTAGCTTGATGTAAGCGTCGTAGCTTGTTTCTTGAAGCACTTCTGGGTTTAACGGAGGTAGACCCCAGTTCTGACCCAAAGGACCAAGAATATCAGGTGGAGCACCAATGCTCGCATCCATCACTAGGTTGCCTTCGTCAGCCCAAGTCTCGCTGCCTGAATCTGCAACACCTACCGCTAAGTCACGGTACAGGCCAACAGCCATGCCCTTCTCTTCTGCAAGAGACTGTGCATCGTTGATCTGGCAATCTGCTAGCCATTGCAGGTACATGTACAGATGAACGTTTTCTAAGTTCTCTTTGATGTATTTCTGTGTCGCTGGGCTGTCGAATGTACGGTACTTTTCAGGGAATACCGGCCATCCCCACATGCCAGAATCTTCTGCATGCAGTTCACCATGTAGAGCATCAAACGCCGCTTGATGCATCAGGCTATCGCCACCCTCTTCTACGAAGGCTAAGAACGCTTGTGCACGGTCGCTGTTTTTGTCTAGATGACGAGTCTTAAATTCTGCGAATAGCAGAGGCAAGATGCTCATCTTAAGCTCAGACACTTCGGTGTAGTTTACCCAGTGTGCTTCACGCGCTTTTTGTAGACGCTGTTGGAACTCTGCGCTGCCGACTGTTTGTTGTGCTTCTGCACTTAGTGCAAATTCAGGAACTGAACTCACATCAATGTATAAGATGTTCAACCAGCGACGAGAAGATGGGCTATATGGGCTCGCACCTTCAGGGTTCGCAGGGAACAATGAGTGAATTGGGTTTAGACCAACGAAGTCACCACCACGAGAAGCGATATCCGCAACAAGCTGTTTTAGGTCTCCGAAATCACCAATACCCCAGTTATGCTGAGTTCTTAGGGTATAAAGTTGAACACTGGGTCCCCAAAGCTTTTTGCCTTGCTCGATTGGTGACTGCTTGAAACACGCTTTTGGCGTAATAATCAGTGTCATCTCGTAAGGCTTCTTACGGCGCTTACGGCTCACAATGAGCTTGTGATAACCCCATGCCAAATCACTTGGCAATGCAAACACTAAAGGGCCACCCTCGGCACGCTCGTCACGAATGACTTGAGATTGAAGATAGCCTTCAAGTACCTCTCCTTGCTCGGTTTCTAAGCGCCAGCTGAACTCACTTTCACGAGCACTTACACCTAGATTAAGCGCCACTTCTACTGGCTCACCGTCACGCAAGACAAGAACTGGGTCTAGTACATCTTTTTTGTGTTTTCTTTCTGCTGACTTAAGCAGTGCATCATCGCTGCTTGTATCGTAGCCCAACGAAGCCAATAGAGACGTGATCGTCTCGTCTGATACTTGTGCTTCATCGCCCCACGCACTAACGTAACTGTCGGCAATGTTTGCCATTTCTGCGACTTGTTTTAATACGGTCTGTTCTTTCATCGCTCTCTCCGAAAACGTTCTGACGCTTTCTATTTTGTAGGGTTGTTAATTTAATTTTTACTAATCAATTAGCTTGTGACAATCGGTTTGTAAGCAGCTTGTTTATAAACGAAACCTTTAAGCCTTTCGTTTGCTCACAAGCTAATTGAGCCAAGGCAGAAACTGCCTTGGCTACTTTGGAAGTATTAACGGTTAACCGCTTCAAGTTTCCAGATGTTGTTCACGTAGTCGCGGATAGAGCGGTCTGATGTGAACTTACCAACCAATGCTGTGTTAAGAATTGCTTTCTTAGCCCAACCTGCTTGGTCTTTGTATTGCGTGCCCATGTCTTCGTGCGCTTTCACGTAAGATGCGAAGTCAGCAAGACATAGGTAAGGGTCACCACCGTCTAGCAGGCTATCAAACGTTGCACGCAGAAGACCAGGTTGACCTGGAGTGAACTCATCGCCAGTCAATAGATCTAGAGATGCTTTCAGTAGTGGGTCTGCATTGTAGTAGTCGTATGGGTTGTAGCCCTGAGCTTTCAGTGCTTGAACACCATCAACGTCTAGGCCGAAGATGTAGATGTTCTCATCGCCCACTTCTTCACGAATCTCAACGTTCGCGCCATCCATCGTACCGATAGTTAGAGCGCCGTTTAGAGCCATCTTCATGTTGCCCGTACCTGATGCTTCTTTACCAGCCAGTGAGATTTGCTGAGAAACGTCTGCTGCAGGGATGATGATTTCAGCCATGCTTACACGGTAGTCAGGGATGAATACCACTTTAAGCTTGTTACCGATGCGAGGATCGTTGTTGATCTTCTCTGCAATCTTGTTAACTGCGAAGATGATTTCTTTCGCTAGGTGGTAACCCGGAGCTGCTTTCGCTGCGAAGAAACATACGCGTGGCTCACACTCGAAACCAGGTTCGTTAAGAATGCGGTGGTACAGAGATAGAATGTGTAGCAAGTCTAGGTGCTGACGCTTGTATTCGTGTAGACGCTTGATTTGAACGTCGAAGATAGCGTTAGTATCTAGCTCGATACCCATGTTCTCTTGAACCCAATCAGCAAGGCGCTGTTTGTTTTCTTTCTTAACAGCCATGAATTCTTTTTGGAATTTCGCGTCTGTTGCAAACTTAGCGATGCCCTCTAGCTGCTCAAGTTTTGCAGGCCACTCAGTACCGATCTTACCTGTAATTAGCGTAGATAGACCTGGGTTACAGAACTTCAACCAACGACGTGGCGTGATGCCGTTCGTTACGTTAGTCAGTTTGCCTGGGAAGATCTCGTTGAACTCAGGGAACAAGTCTTTCTTAACCAGTTGAGAGTGAAGCGCAGCTACGCCGTTTACTTTGTAAGAACCAATCACACATAGGTTTGCCATGCGAACCATGCGGTGGAAACCTTCTTGGATGATAGAAAGCTTCGCTTGCTTCTCACCGTCACCAGGCCACATCTTGCGAACTTCTTGCATGAAGCGGTGGTTGATTTCAAAAATGATTTCCATGTGACGTGGAAGAAGACGGTTAATCAGTGATTCAGACCAAGTCTCTAGCGCTTCAGGAAGTAGTGTGTGGTTCGTGTAGGCGAACGTATGAGCACTGATTTCCCATGCTTGATCCCAAGATAGACCTTTCTCGTCAATCAGGATGCGCATTAGCTCAGGAATCGCGATCGTTGGGTGTGTATCGTTCAGCTGAATCGTTTCTTGCTTAGGCAGATCTTCTAGAGAGAAACCTGCTGCTTCGTGGCGACGTAGAATATCGCGAACCGATGCTGCTGAATGGAAGTACTGCTGCATTAGACGCAGTGTCTTACCTTTCTCGTGGTTATCGTTCGGGTAAAGAACCTTAGTGATGTTACCTGCATCGATTAGCGAGTGTTGCGCTTCGAAGTAATCACCGTTGTTGAAGCTTGCTAGTGAGAATGGTGCAATTGCCTGACATTCCCAAAGACGCAGCGGGTAAACCGTGCTTGACTCGTAACCTACGATTGGTAGATCCCAAGGCATTGCTTTTACTTCCATACCTGGAACCCAAGTACGTACTTCTTTACCGTCGATGAATTCAACGTCTACATGACCGTAAAAACCAATGTGTTGTGCTAGTTCTGGACGAGCTACTTCCCATGGGTAACCTTCAACACCACGCCATGCGTCAGGTGCTTCTTGCTGACGACCGTCTTGGAAAGACTGTTTGAATAGACCGTATTCGTAGTGAAGACCGTAGCCTACTGTTGGGTATTCTTGAGCGGCACAAGAATCCATAAAACAAGCGGCTAGACGACCAAGACCACCATTACCTAGTGATGGGTCGCGCTCTTCTTCTAGAAGATCAGTTAGGTTTTGACCTAGCTCTTCCATTGCATGAGTGATCTGTTCATACAGACCCATGCTGATCAGGTTATTACCGGTTAAACGACCAATCAAAAACTCTAATGAAAGGTAGTTTACGCTCTTCGCGTTCTTAATTTTTTCGTCATTTTCAGTTTCTAACAGATCAAATGTTGTGAGTTCTGCTAGCGCACGCCCCATTGCTAGGTACCATGCGCGGCTATCTGCGTTTTCAATCGTTGTTGCGTAGGTTGCAGATAAATGTTTCTTAACACTCTCTTGGAATGACACTTTATCGAAAGTTTTTTGCTGAGTTGGTTTCATTTCAGAAATCTCGCTTTTAATAGTTCTAATTCATCTGTGACATATCGTGCATGGTCACCATAAACTAAACATCCTCCCGCTAATGCAACTGCCTAGGAGTAGATGGGAGGGCGTAGGGGGCGTACCGACTTAGGGTTAGTGATCTGACTCTCATGTTCTGACTGCGAACAAAAACTTGGAGTGACTAAGATCACAAGCTCCCGTTCGATAACTTAACTTCAATTGATGTGACTTTTATTTAACCCATTTAAAGTCATTGCCAAATCTGAGTTTCAGATCACGAAAATAATTTCCAACTCTCATCTTTTGCATTGATTCCCGTGTAGGGATGAACGAAGTCACATTCACAAACCAACCCGCAACGTGAGCAAAGTCTCAAATAAAGGGCGTAGACACCCAAAAACATGCAGGAGTGCAAGGTTTCTGAGGAGGATCGTAGTCGGTAACGTTTGGCTTCACGTAATATGAGTAAAGACTTAAGTAATTAGGCTCATGTCATTGGAGTGCACTCAACGATAGATTGGGATATTCCAGAACATAGCCACGGAATAGGTGTAAAACTTCGATATGTGGATCCCTTCGAAACTGACTCGTCCCGGCCGCTTACATAATGCAATCCTACGACCTAGGGTTCTCGATCTGCTTCACAATGCAGATTGCTATAAGCTTGTGTTGTTCCGCTCTCCAGCGGGCTACGGCAAAACCACCATGGCTGCACAATGGTTGGTAGATAAACCTAATGTGGGTTGGTACAGCATTGATGATAGCGACAATGATGCCTTCCGCTTTATCAACTACCTACTTCAATCACTTAATAAAGCGACTCAAAATGCCTGTCCGAATGCCCAAAAACTGGCAGAAAAGCGACAGTTTTCATCGCTGCATTCTTTATTAAGTGAAGTATTTGCCGAGATGTCGGAATTCCATCACGAGTGCTTTCTGGTGTTGGATGACTATCACTTGGTCAACAATGACGACATCCACGAAGCCATGCGCTTCTTCCTCAAACACATGCCCGATAACCTAACGTTGGTTGTCACCAGTCGTGGTACGCCACCACTTGGTACAGCAAACCTGCGCGTTCGTGACTTAATGATCGAATTAGGTAATGACTCGTTGGCGTTTGATACCGAAGAAACCACACGCTTTTTCAACCAACGCGTAGCCGACGGCATTGATGACACCACGGCAGATAGCATTTGTAGTTATGTAGAAGGTTGGCCTTCTGCACTGCAACTTATCGCGCTACAAGCACAACACCAAAAACGCACTCTTGCACAGTCCGCAGAGTCATTCTCTCACTTTAACCACGCCCATCTTTGGGACTACTTGGTTGAAGAAGTATTCGACCTACTAGACAAAGAAACCCGACAGTTCTTGATGCAATGTTCTGTGCTTGATCACTTCAACGATGAACTTGTGTGTGCACTTACACAGCGTGAAGATGCGTTAGGTATGATCGAATCACTCAACCGTTTTGGTTTGTTCATTTACCCTCTTGAAGGTGAAAAGAACTGGTATCGCTTCCATAACTTGTTTGGTGAGTTCCTCGCACATGAGCGCCAAGCTCGAATTCCTCAGCAAGAAGCAGAACTGCATCGAAGTGCTGCAAAAGCGTGGATCAAGCAAAACACACCACACCAAGCACTACGTCACGCGCAGCGCGCTGAAGATCCAGAACTGATCATTCAAATCCTGACTGAACACGGTTGGCCGATGTTCAACCAAGGTGAGCTGTCGTCACTAGAGATGGCGATCAAGCAACTGACTACCGATCAACTCTACAGCGAGCCAAAGCTTTCGATGCTACGCGCGTGGTTGGCACAAAGTCAGCACCGTTATGACCAAGTGGGTACTTTGTTGGAAGAGGCTGAGACTCAATATCAAGCTCGAAACATTGAACTCGATACTCAGCAGCAAGGCCAATACAACGCCTTACGTGCACAAGTTGCCATTAACAGCAATGAGCCTGAGAAAGCATTGGAATTGGCTGAGCTTTCGTTGAGTCAGTTGAACACCACCGTTTATCGTAGCCGCATTGTCGCCACCTCGGTTGTGGGCGAAGTGAATCACGTAATGGGTAACCTAAGCCGTGCGCTACCGATGATGCAACAAACAGAAAAACTGGCACGCCAGTATCAAGTTTATCATCAAGCTCTGTGGGCGATTCTGCAACAAAGCGAAATCTTGATTGCTCAAGGTTATGTTCAAGCTGCATTTGAACTACAAGACAGTGCATTCAAATTGATTGAAGAGCACCAACTTCAGTACGTACCTCTGCATGAGTTCTTACTGCGTGTTCGCGCTCAAATATTCTGGTGTTGGAACCGACTAGATGAAGCGGAAGAGTGTTGCTACAAAGGATTAGATATCCTTGGCCACCACTCTCCGAGTAAACACCTGCACAGCTATTCTATGTTGGCTCGTATTTCATTGAGCCGCGGCGAGATTGATAAAGCGTCGAAGTTTATTGACCAGATTCAGCACTTATTACGTCAATCGACTTACCACGTAGATTGGACGGCGAACGCTTCTCTTTCTTTGATTCTTTTCTGGCAAGTAAAAGGCGATAAAGAAGCGATACGTGATTGGTTGAGTGTGGCTGTTCGACCTGAATCGGCAAGTAACCACTTCTGCCAACTTCAGTGGCGAAACATCGTTCGTGCTCACATCATCCTTGAGCAATACGAAGAAGCTGAAGAAGCGCTGACTTTCCTTAAGAGTGAAGCCCAGCGTTCGCACCTGATTACAGACACCAACCGCAACTTGATCGTTGAAGCCGTGTTACGCACACAAATTAACGATGAAGACAGCGCACGAGTACTGCTTGAAGAAGCGCTTCATATGACTAACCAAACCGGTATGGTCGGTAACTTCTTAGTAGACGGTGGGACTATCGGGCATATCTTAGATAAGTTGAGCAACAAGCCTGGTCTGGGTGATTTAGAACGTCACCGCGCGCAACAAATCATGAAGGATATTTCAACTACGCAACGCAGTCGTTCGGTGCATTTCGATGAAGACTTTGTTGAGAACTTGGTTAATCACCCGAATATTCCTGAGCTGGTGCGTACTAGCCCACTCACCCAGCGTGAATGGCAAGTGCTTGGTCTGATCTATTCAGGATTCAGTAATGAGCAGATCGCTCAAGAACTCGATGTAGCGGGTACCACGATCAAGACTCACATCCGTAACCTTTACCAAAAACTCAACATTGCTAACCGTAAAGAAGCAATCAGCACAGCGGAGAACTTGCTGCAGTTGATGGGATATTAAAGCGGGTTCGAGATTCGAGATTCGAGATTCGAGATTCGAGAAAAACATAAGCTAGTCACCGGTGGTGGCTGGCTTTTTTTTGCTTGGAACATGGGGGAAATAGCAGATAGCCAAACGACAGGCAAAAAAATAGCCAACCGCAATAATCGCGATTGGCTCTATATATTTGTGAACAAATCATAAGTTCACTAACAACGTCAGTTGGCTAGGTGACCCTCGGCTTAAGAAGGGTCAATGTATATAATGCAGTTAGCGTGCCAACTTTTATTCGACGTTTTATAAGCCCTGCATCGCATAAAAACCATGAATTTATCATGCGAATTGCAAAGTGCATTTGCATAATGCAACCAAGATGCAATATCGATAAGAGATCAGTTTCATCGCTGCTGTTAATGACAAATCACTAAGTGGTTGTTATCTAAATGTTAGGCAAATATTCACTTCAACTTATTGCGTTACAATTAATAGAGTAATAAAAGCCTTTCCCCAAAAGCATATTCATACTTTTTTTACACTAAAGTTTGTATACTGCACAAAATCATCCTCAACTCTATGAAGCAATGAACTACTTAAGTACTTTTTTCAAAGGCATGGCTATGGGCGCAGCAGACGTTGTTCCTGGCGTGTCGGGCGGAACCATCGCATTCATCACTGGTATCTACGATACGCTGCTAGAAAGCATTCGCAGGATTAACCCTAGCGTACTTGGCTTATGGAAACGCGAAGGCTTCAAAGCCGCGTTTAACCACATCAATGGTTTCTTCCTGATTTCACTGTTCGCAGGCGTATTCACGAGCATTGCGACATTTGCAAAACTGATTTCTTGGTTATTAGTCACCCACCCCGTTCCACTGTGGTCTTTCTTCTTTGGCCTGATCTTGGTGTCGGTTTTCCATATTCTTAAGCAAGTAGAGAAGCGCGATATGATTCGATTCGTGTTTTTGCTGCTTGGCGTTGCTTTCGCCTATAGCATTACCGTGCTTAAGCCGCTGCAAATGGAGCCTACCAGTATCAATATCCTCATTGCGGGTGCGATTGCTATCTGTGCGATGATTTTGCCGGGTATCTCGGGAAGCTTCATTCTGCTATTGATTGGTATGTATGGCCCCGTGCTTGGCGCCGTTAAATCATTTCAAGTCGATGTACTTGCGCTATTCCTTGCGGGCTGTGTGATCGGACTGCTGACTTTCTCACATGTACTGTCTTGGCTATTGCGTTCATTCCGCGACTTCACATTGGTATTCTTAACCGGTTTGATGATCGGTACGCTGCCTAAGATCTGGCCTTGGAAAGAGACCATCAGCTGGCGCACAAACTCAAAAGGTGAACAAGTTCCTCTGATTCAAGAAAACCTATCACCGTTTGATTTTGAAGCGGTAACCTCTCAGCCTTCTCAGTTGGTCATGGCGATTGTGATGATGTTTGCTGCGATTGCATTGGTTTTAGGACTGGAGAAGTTCGCAGAGCGTAACGCTGACTAATCATTCAACGTATTTCTGGAACATGTTCAGAATGGATAGAACTTAGAAATACTAAGCTCACATATCTATTAAACAGACAAAAGCGAAGCCAATGGCTTCGCTTTTTTAGTTCTACCATACGCACAAAATTGCTTTTTGATACAAGCACGTATTGAGGGGTATGATAATATCGCCGCTCTTATAAAATTAGATGAGAACACGACATGCACTCTGCATTAAAGGTGGTGGCTCTTGGCATTGCTCTCGTGGCAGGTTTTTATGGGCCGCAAGTATTTCAAAAATTTAAGTCGGTCATTGAGCACTCAACTGCCGAAGTCAACTTGGATGACTACTGCATGCTTTCAACCATATCGTGTGAGCAGGAATCCATTTCAATGTCGCTTGATCGCGAAACCGCGCAACCTCTTCTACCCACAAAGATAAAGGTCGTTTGGGAAGGTGCTGCATCTGAGACACTGATGTTATCGCTCACCGGTTTAGAAATGGAAATGGGATCAGCGCGTTTTCAATTAAAGAGCATTGGCAACAATACCTATGAAGGTGATGTGATTTTACCTGTATGTACTTTAGATAAAATGACATGGATCGGTGAACTCACTGATGGTGTCGATACTGTAAACCCTGCAATAAGGATGGCAAGATGAGTAGAAATTGGTCGTTAGCGTTGGTTGTCGCTTTTGTACTTGGCTTTGGTGTCAAAAGCTATCTTGATGGGCAAAACGAAGTTCAAGAACAACACGCTGCAAAACAAGAGTTCTCCGCAACGACTCTTTTCGGCAAAGACAACCAACCAACGGAAATCTTTGACCAAACCGATGACAGAATTCGTATCGTTTACTTCGGTTTCACACGTTGCCCAGATGTATGCCCTACTTCTTTGGCTATGTTGGCCGGAGCACTTAACCAAGTTTCTGATGAAGCAAAAGCCAAGATTCGCCCAATGTTTGTTTCTCTCGATCCTGAACGTGATGCCGCTGAAGCCTCGTATGAATACGCGCAATACTTCCACCCGATGATGGAAGGACTAAGTGGTCCATTGGATATCACAACGACTCTGGCTCATAACTACGGCGTTATTTTCAGAAAGACCAAGCTTGAAGGTTCAGAGTTGGAATACACCCTAGACCACAGCTCATATTTTTATTTTTTAAAGCCCGACGGTACTTTGATTACCAAAGTACCGCATACGTTAACGCCAGCACCAATTGTTGAGGCTATCAACAAGCTGACGCAGTAAAACGTAAAAACAAAGAACTTAACCAATAAAGTTCAAACATAAAGTCAGGTCCCAGACCAAAACATAAAAATTAAGGACAACAACATGAAGTTAAAAGCACTTGCTCTAGCAGGCTTATTGCTCACCCCTTTTGCTCAGGCTAGTAGCGATATTATGGTTCATGACGCGTACGCTCGTGCAACCCCGCCTTCAGCAGTGAACAGCGCGGTGTTCACGACTCTGATGAACCACAGCGATAAAGATCGCGCTATTGTTTCTGCAACAACACCTGCAGCAGGTAAAGTAGAACTTCATGATGTAATCATGGATGGCGATGTTATGAAAATGCGCCAAGTTCAAGAGATCACCATCCCTGCAAACGGTGAAGCGGTACTTAAACCGGGTAGCCTACACATCATGTTGTTCGACCTAGCAAGCAGCCTAAAAGAAGGTGAGCAAATCGAGATGACACTGACTTTCGCCAATGGTGAAACGCAGACCTTCGACGCACCAGTGAAGAAAGTGATGAGCGGCATGAAAAAGATGAATCACGATCATCACTAATTCTAGAAACTGATGCTCAATGAGGCTTATCAAGAGCCAAAGCACATCAGTGAAAAATTAGACAAAATAAGCCACGATGACTTCTCGCCATCGTGGCTTTTTGTTAAACTGCACTCGCTTTTTATGCAAAGCCTAACCATATTAATAACCAAGGAGAATAGAAGATGATTGTAATGAAAACACTAAAACTGGCAGTAAAAGTAACGCGTTAATTTGTTTGGTTAATCAAACTTTAATCTCGAACTACCAACATTAAGCCATCAGCTGGCTACCGCACACTTTTACCCGGTTTACTGTTGATCGTAAGTGATCAATATCTGCATGCCTGTAAAGCATGACTCAAATCCGGGGTCCTATCGATTTTGAATTCGACCCAAGCTCAAACATTTTTGACGTCTCGACGCTTTTTGAACTGACCAACGCTTTTCGATCTCATCGACAACCTGAGATCTTACAAGACGTTAATGCTCTCACAAGAAAAGAAAGCTCGCACGTCTGGGTAAATAGACATGAATTCACAAAACGCATTTTCTCATCCAATGTCACTTCAACAACTTGGATGGCAACCTGTATTCCAACAACAACTGACACTCGAAGACTATGATCACTCCGTCATTGCTCGTATCGTCGCACATCACCGCAATGGCTATACATTAGCGTCAGAGCAAGGTGAAATTGTTCTACCCATCCACCAAAACCAACCGGCAATGACCGTTGGCGACTGGGTAATATTGAACTCTGAACTGCAATTCGATCGCTTACTAGAACGCCAATCGCTCTTTAGCCGAAAAGCTGCGGGCAGTCGTGTGGCTGAACAATATATTTCAGCCAATATCGACACAGTGTTTATCGTGGTTTCATTGAACAACGACTTTAATCTGAGTCGCATTGAACGCTACCTGGCACTCGCAAATGAAGCACAAGTTGAAGCGGTTATCGTCCTGACGAAGAAAGACTTGTGTGACGACTACGAAGACAAAGTACAACAGGTACAAAGCTTAGACCCGATGCTGATGATCGAAGCGGTCAACAGCCTAGATCAAGACTCAACCCAAGTACTTTCACCTTGGTGTAAAATCGGCAAGACCGTCGCGCTAATGGGCTCTTCTGGTGTGGGTAAGTCGACTTTGGTTAACTCATTGCTAGGTGAAGCATCGCAGGCAACTGGTGGTATTCGTGAAGACGACAGTAAAGGTCGTCATACAACCACATCACGATCACTCCACTTGCTCGCATCAGGTGGCTTGCTTCTCGACACTCCAGGAATGCGAGAGCTACAACTTGCAGACTGCGCTGAAGGCGTGAGTGAAACTTTTTCAGACGTCGAAGAGTTAGCAATGCACTGCCGCTTCTCTGATTGTCATCATGAATCAGAGCCGGGATGCAAGATAAGGGCTGCCATTGAGAGTGGTGAACTGTCTGAAAGACGATTTACTAACTATCAAAAGCTACTGAGAGAGCAAGCAAGAAACGGCGCTTCTCTTGCAGAGCAACGCGCTAACAATAAGCAGCTTTCCAAAATGTACCGAAACGTACAGTCAGAAAGCCGCAATATTAAGAAAGGCTCAGCTTAAGCAGTTGGATATTGACGGTAATCTGAGTTAATCGCTCAACGCTGAGCTGAAACACCGAGCCCCACGTGTCAATCGCGTGGGGCTTTATCTACAAATTCCCTTCCTCATCAACAAGGGATATTAAGATATCGTCTGCTTCCGAAAGTAAAAATTCACCATTTATAATAGTTGGAATTTTTCTTAGCGAGTTAATCATCACGTTAATGTTTCTCTTTATCCAGTTCAATATAATTCCCCCTTGAACAATAAAGTTAAAATACGATTAATCGCGTCACTTTTACTACCAGATTGACTGAATATAACGAACATAAAGTATCGATTACCGGACAAGTATAATCACCTTCAGAAGAAAATTTCATTTCAAACCACCTTCCAAGGAGATAGAAAATGCTTCGTCTAACCACCATATTATTAACGCTTCCTCTAGCTGCCTGCTCTACAATAAATACTGACTTCGAAAAGCAAACCGATTTCTCAATGTATAAAACCTATGATTTCAGCTCGCCCGGGACTGCGAAAGAAGAGAAGAACAAAATACCGATTAGTATCGACTCAATCAGGATTGAAAGTGCGATCATTAAAGAAATGAGCCGCACAGGGGTTTCATTTGTAGAGGACGGAGGCGACCTATACGTCCGCTACCAACTTCAGCAAGCATCTGAACTTGTGTCTTCCGGCTCGTCATTTGGTATTGGCTATGGTTGGAACAATTTCCGTGGGGGAATGTCCACTCCACAAAATTATCACCAACAGACGTACGGACAATTGGTTGTAGAACTGATCGATGATAAAACCAACATCGTTGTATGGACCGAGAATTCAAGCCGGAAATTGACTCGCTCAATGAGTTCTAAGGAACGTGAAGAGCTGATTTACGAGGAGATCGCTGAAATGTTTCAACAGTACCCTTCGTACAAATGATTTTAAAACTTCTAGGTGATAACTTCTTCAAATATTGGCCATTGAGTGTACAGATAGAGGAAGCCTAGGCATTAGAGGAAGAAGGCACCAAAGCCACTAATGCAATAGATCAAAGCTGCATCATATTGTTATATACCCTCAACCTTAAAGCTAACGCTGTAACTCACGTCCGAGTGACGAGTTTCACTCCAATCACGTTAGGATCTCCATTTTCGTCTATATATAGCGAGACGTTTAAGGGCATGCCTAACGTACTCAAATGCTCTTTATGTACCAGGCTCGACTCTAAAACAGGATCGTGAAACATAATTGTTAGCGAGGGCAAAAAGCGGCTATTCAGCTTGATTGGCAAACCTAGAATATTCAAACGCGATAGCATTTAACAACTGAGGTAAGTCTTTAATATTGTGTTTGTTAATTTCGATATAATCATCAACGAAGTGGTCTTTTTCTTCGGCTACCTTATTGATAGAACAACCTAATAATAGAATACAACTTAGCGCTAAAAGGGTTAGCTTCTGCATTTACCATGCCTTGATTAGTTTTAGATAAGGGATGAGGATAGAAGTGGTAAAAAGCTCGAAAGGCGCTCAATAAATCGACATTCACTTTTATTGAGCATGAACCTTCTCGTAGTTCCATTTCAATCATATTTACTCAGTCATTTAACTGTTATTGCGTCTTATCAATCCAATATTTCACCATTACCGAAAACTCTTGATACCTATCTTGATAA
Organism: Vibrio sp. 10N.261.51.F11; assembly: GCF_041471665.1. Taxonomy (NCBI): domain Bacteria; kingdom Pseudomonadati; phylum Pseudomonadota; class Gammaproteobacteria; order Vibrionales; family Vibrionaceae; genus Vibrio; species Vibrio sp. 10N.261.51.F11. Next base: position 55,424 of record NZ_JBFROW010000008.1, read on the forward strand.
CAAAAATGACCACTGCCTTTGAATACTGTTAACTCAGCATTCGACATACGTTTAGCTAAACGTTCTCCATTATCGACGTAAAGAATTGCATCGTTTTCTCCCCAAAATATCTGAGTGGGTAACTCTATTTTATCGAGCAATGGATCAACCGTTGCTAGACTTTTTGGGTAGTCTTTAAACCATTGCATGACGGCAGGAATTCGATTGCGATAAGAAGCAATATAGTCGGAAATCTCTTCTTGATTGGGGCGATAGTTCGTATAGCAAACCTTGATACAGCCTTGAACTAAAGAGCCAGCCCCTGTCACTTTAAAAACAGTGCGCCAAAACGATGAGTCGACCATTTTTCGGATGGCGCTTGCATTTGACGAAGGATTAATTGCTGGACCATCGCCTATCAATAAACTTTTGACATCATTGTCATATGTGCCCACGTAGTAAACGATCGCGGGCATACCAACGTCAGGCCCCAATAAATGTGGTTCTTGAATATCCAAATGATTTAAGAATTCTTTTAAAAAGTCGCCTTGAGCCTTGAAAGACATGTATTCAATCCCGCCCGCACTGCCGCCGAACCCAGGCATATCGTAAGCATATAGGTTGTAGTGTTCAGCCAACCCACTCCAGATAGGGGCATACGCAAGAATGCTTTGAGGAAAAGGGGAAAGCATCACAAGAGTCGGTTTACCAATCGCTTCAGAATGTGCGTATCGAATATCGACACCATTTATCTTGGTTCGCTTTATTGGCATGGATGGTGTCGTTTCAAATGTTGGGAACATTGGATAGTCGTTTTTTCTTCGCAACTGCTCCAAGCTTTTATATTCAGAAGTCAATAACATCAGTGCCGATGCGTTAATACGATCAAACACGCTAATTTTTTCTATCTTAGGAGTATGTGTCATTAATTAATCTCTATTTAATTCTCTGAAGTTAAAAGACGCTGAAACCATGATTAAAAATTTCCATCCAATTTATTTCTGGTTCTCAAAAATAGTATTGGGGTTTACTCAACTCAGTATTTACAGCTATCAATAATTGTAGTTAACACCATTATTACTAATATTATCGCCACTACTTTACCGATATATTTGATGTTAACTAACATCGTTGGGGTCTGTTAAAACTCGTTAAATTACGTCATTTATGCTATGTTTATGACCTAATTCACAGAGGTTTGGATGGATCAATGACTATCAACACAACTTACTTTATAAGGGTAAATAGCCTGATGAATTTGTATTACAACGTATGTAATCAATATTATTCAGATCCAATCTCCCCACAGACAATTCCCCAATCCGCGTTTAATCACACAATGAACCTGTTGCCCATTTCTGAGGTATTTCAGCTTTATGAAGAACTCGAATGCTATACAAAAAATCCAAACTTTATGCTCGAGGCTGTGCGCCATTTCCGGGTCGAAGACTTGGGCGGATTAGGCCAATGGATGTTCTCTGGTCATGACTTAATGTCGACGATAAGAAAGGTAAATTACGGCATGGGGTGTATTCAATCCGGTGCTTTTTGGGTTGCTGCACCTGCGGGGTCTATCATCAAGTGGACTTACAACAATCAGTATGATGCAGAACACTTAGACGTTCATGACAGTATTAGAGTCGCTGTTTTGATGTCAAAAATATTGAAAAAATACCTTGGGGCAGACTTTGCTCCGATGCGCGTACTACTTTCAGGAGAGCGTGCGGATGAGAAACTATATCAAGATTATTTTGGCTGTGATGTCGCGTGGAATCATCATCAAACAGAGATCTGGTTTCATTCCAGCTTACGCTTGGCAAACCTGGCTGATAATCAAGATACCAAGCAAACCTTTTCGCTGAATTTTGAGGATTTGGACCGATGTTTAGACATGCCCGATCCTAGCGATGACACTAAGTTAGTTTATGAAGCCATCAACTACTCATGTCATTTTGGTTTACCGACACTCGAAAGAGTATCGAACCTGTTGGGCCTATCAATTCAGCAGTTTCAACGTAGATTCCATAAATATGGCCACAACTTTACCGAAATGTGTGGTTTTGTCTTAAGCAACAAAGCGGTCAAAATGCTAAGCCAATCAATACCAGTCGAAGAAGTTGCAAGCAGTTTAGGGTATAACCATCTCGATAGCTTTACGCATATGTTTAAGAAGCATCGAGGCATGACACCCAAGCAATATCTCAAATCATTGGAATAAAATAAAACATCCGCAGAGTGTCTCTACTTGCGGATGAGAAAGGTTGCATCACCTCGCTAGATGGCTTGGATACTGATCTCGACACGGCGATTGCAGGCTCTTCCGTCTTCGGTTGCATTGTCACAAATAGGGTAACGTTCACCAAGGCCGCTGGTACTGATTCGTCCACCTTTCACTTTTTGATTCACTAAGTAAGCTTTTACTGAATCAGCACGTTTCTCAGACAACTGCTGATTAGAAGCATCATTGCCAGTACTGTCGGTATAGCCTTTGATCTGCAAATACGAATCTGGGTACTCGACCAATATTCTCGCAACACCATTCAATGAATTGTATACCGTCGCTTCAAGTAGGTATTCACCAGAGCGAAAACCGATGCCGTTTTCCATCACCAACACTAACTCATTTTCACCAACACGCTTTACTTGAACGCCTGAATCTAGCAACTCCTGACGCAAAGCGTCCTCTTGCTTATCCAGTGAGTAGCCGACTCCTCCACCGATGAGACCGCCAGCCGTTGCCCCAATTAACGCTCTCTTTTTCCGTTCTTTTGAATTATCTCCAGACAGGAGACCAATCGCAGCACCAGACAAAGAACCAATCGCAGTCCCTTTTGTTGTGGAATTCGTTTCCATCTCACCAGTCGTTGCGTCCTGACGTTGAGTCGCCTGACAGCCCACCAAGCTCGTTAATAGCAACAGAGAGATAATAGGTTTAATGCATCTTTTTATTTCAGAAGATATGAATAGCATAAATATATTCCAGTTAAATTTAGACTTTCGATTAAATATTCACTGAATAGCAAACATATTAAAATTACAGACCACGACTGTGGCCCGTAATTTCATTAATAATCTTATTTTGAATAATTCGGAATTAAATAACCGAATTAACTCTGGTTCTAGACCTAGAAAGAGTAGAAGTAGTAGAGCTGCGACTTCATACGTAAAATGATTCCACGTATTACATCAAGAAACGCCATAAGCTCTGTTGGCTTTTCTCCGCTAATCCAAGCTAAACCAACCGAGCCGACTGGTACGCTATAGCCTTCAGGTTCAAAGACTTTCAACCTAACAAAGTGATGTTTGTTTTGTAGGTTCTTGCCTGTCGTAGAGCGAACATTCTGGTCAAAGCCAAGCAAGTTACTTTGCGCTTCGCCGGTTGCTTCAATAATACCTTCAACCTCTGCCGTGAATACTTTCCCTGGATAAACTGGCGTTGTAAATTCAGCCAATTGACCCGGTTTAACATTTCTAATCGCTTGATGATTCACTCTCATCAATACGTATTTCTCGTTGGTGTACATCTGCAATCGTGGAACTCTAGAAACAAGCTGACCTTCACGAAGAATAAAGTTAGTCACAAAGCCATCAGCGGGTGCATAAATCTTGGTGCTATCAAGATCCCATTTCGCTTTATTCACCTTCTGAATTGTTTCGTTAAAGTCTGACTGACGGGATTCAACCGAGAGTTCCGCTTTGGTTATTTGTAGCTTGGCTTTCTCTACATCAGATTTCTTTTTGCTCAGCTGTGACTCAAGCTTGGCCACAGTGTACACAGCAGAATCGGCGACCGTTTGCTGGTTATCAATCATGCTTTCAGTGATCGTATTACGCACGACTCGGTTTTGTTCAAGATAACGCTTCAACGTTCTTTTCTGTAAGTCTCTATTTGACTGAGCAGCTGAAAGCTCACTTTGTGTCATTTCAAAATCATGTAACGCTGCCTGATAGCTGGATTCAGCGATTTTTACTTCTTCAGCCGCAGTGCTAACCGCTACGTTTGCCGAGTCGCGCGAAATCTTCGCTTGTTCATAAGCAATTTGATAAGGCTCGTTTTCAATCTCATAGATTAACTGCCCTTTCTCAATGCGTTGGTTCGGGGTGATATAAATCTGGTCGACCTTGCCCGAGACATTGGTTGAGGTTGGGCGAAGCTGAATGTGAGGAGACTGCACCACAGAGCCTCCCGACAAATCCATTGGTGTATAGTTAATTAATCCTACCCACACAAATAACAACCAACCACTGCCTCCTAGATAAGCGAATGCTTTAGTCCCTGTGTTCCAAGGCATGCCAACAAGTCTTAATAAATAGATGAACAAACACCAAACCGCTAAACCTTCTAACATTTAGACATCCTCTGATTGATTAACTTGAGCCGGAGAATTCCATAAATCACGCAGTCGGATAATGGCTTTTTCAAAATCTACAAAAGCAATGATAATGGCGAGCACCCACACCCAGTGCCAAATGAAGCCAATCCAAGTGAGCGCGGTAATCAACCCTATCTGATGGTGGTCAGTCTTATGAGCCTTTTGAATAGGGATCTCGTGAAGCTTCCAAAAACCGAACAGGCCAGCCGCTATGGTGCTGATCAGCACGATAGCGGCTGCTATATGTAAAACGGTATCTGCAGAGGTCTCTACATAAGGGATACTGATTAAACTCATTGCTCATACTCTTGTAAATTAAGACCAACACAGGATATATGCCACCCACTTACAACGGCAATTTTAGATAAATTACGTCATATAAAATAACATGTTGATATAAGTCATCAGATAAGGTGTGCGGTATATCAAAGTAGCAAGGTATTAAGTTCAGTAGCCTGACGCTATTAAGGAGAGCTGATGAGATTCACAGCTAACGCTGCTTAAGTAGGTGGGAATGCCGATAGAAAGATTAGATGACGACAAAACATGGCAAGTCATGCACCAACGTAGATTAAGCAAAGCAGGTGATGTCTATGATGTCTGTTGAAGTGGCTTTTTTACCTATACAAGTTTAGGCAGCTATTTCCGAACACAATGTTTTTATCAGTAATGGTTTACACACCATAAATACTAGAACATTAAGCCAATGGAACATTATTCAGCAGATTTATACCTCAACAAAAGCACAAAGATTTAACATTTAGCTCCAAAAGCACCACATGGCGCAAACAATCACCCTAAAAGTAAACTATTCCTAGACACCCTCTTAGATCCCGCTAATATGACCGCCCATTCCACTAGTGTATAGTTGGATTTGGTACAACTTTATAAAAAAATACATCACTATAATAAATTAACAATTGCAGGTATTTTATGCAAAATCACAACATGCTCGCCCGCATCGCTCGTGGAAATCTCGTTCTACAGATCCTTGCTGGTATTGTTTTCGGTGTCGTTCTCGCCATGGTTTCTCCTTCAGCAGCTCAAGATGCAGGCCTATTAGGTAGTCTGTTTGTTGGTGCTCTGAAAGCTGTTGCCCCAATTTTAGTATTCATTCTTGTTGCAGCTTCTATCGCAAACCAAAAGAAAGGTCAGCATACTCATATGCGTCCAATCATTGTGCTTTACCTGATTGGTACGTTCTCTGCAGCACTAACTGCTGTAGTACTGAGCTTCATGTTCCCAACCACTTTGACACTGGTTGCTGGCGCTGAAGGTGCTAACCCTCCTCAAGGTATTGCAGAAGTTCTTCATACGCTTCTATTCAAGCTTGTAGATAACCCAGTTAGCGCACTAATGAACGCGAACTACATCGGTATTCTTGCTTGGGCTATCGGTCTTGGTCTTGCACTGCACCACGCATCTGCAACAACCAAAGCGGTTTTCGAAGACCTTAGCCACAGTGTTTCACACATTGTTCGCTTCATTATTCGTCTTGCGCCATTCGGTATCTTCGGCCTTGTTTCGACTACATTCGCAACAACGGGCTTCGATGCACTAGCAAGCTACGGTCAACTACTAGCGGTTCTACTAAGCTCAATGCTGATCATTGCTCTTGTCGTTAACCCACTGCTTGTCTTTGTAAAGACAAAGCAGAACCCATACCCACTTGTACTGCAATGTATTCGTGAATCTGGTGTAACGGCATTCTTCACTCGTTCAAGCGCTGCAAACATCCCAGTGAACATGAACCTTTGTAAGAAGCTAGATCTAGATGAAGATACTTACTCTGTATCAATCCCTCTAGGCGCAACCATCAACATGGCGGGTGCTGCAATCACCATCACTGTGTTAACGCTTGCAGCTGTACACACAATGGGTATTGAGATTGATATCTTCACTGCGATTCTACTAAGCCTTGTTGCTGCAATTTCAGCATGTGGCGCATCAGGCGTTGCCGGTGGTTCACTGCTACTGATTCCTCTAGCTTGTGGCCTATTCGGTATCTCAAACGATGTAGCGATGCAGGTTGTAGCGGTTGGTTTCATCATTGGTGTGATTCAAGATTCTGCTGAAACAGCGCTTAACAGCTCAACTGACGTAGTGTTCACTGCGGCTGTATGTAAAGCTGAGCAAAACAAAGCTTAACAGCTCTTGGTATTAGGCTTTAGCTCTAAGCTCTAAGCTCTAAGCTCTAAGCTCTAAGCTCTAAAAGCAAATAGCACACAAATAAAAAGGGAAGCATTCGCTTCCCTTTTTTGTTGTCTTGGTTTTCTAGATTACGGTCAGAAGCTATATAGATTTATAGCTTCAGTCATTCTTGTCTAACTCATCAAAGCTAACCAACACGTTTTAGTGGTTGCTTTTCCAGCTTGGATCCACTGCTGCCTGACTGAAGTCTAGAGAGTTAGGGCTTGCTTCTTTGTTATGCGTTGCTTGATCGCTGGGTGACCCTTGATTCGCAGCACCGCTTGGCGTCGCCTGCTGGCTGTAATCGACGTTAGAACCTTGCTCACTCGACGCTTTGGTCTCTAAATGACTACCATCGACATTTAACTCCTCACCTTCTTCATCGGACGCTTCTTTAACCTTCTTAGGGACAGGGACATTGCGTTTGTAGAGCTTGTTGAGCGCCTTAATGATTGAGTGCTTAGTGATTGCTTCTTGTGTCAGCTTAGTCATTATCGGTTTAGTCAGAGCCTGTAAGCCTACGACAGCATCCACACCAAGTTCCCCGCCGACTTTATCCCTCAAGTGCTTGGCTTCTGAGTAACCAAAATGAGCCGATAGAAATAGCCAGATATAAGCAATGGCATTACCGTGTTCACCATGGTCAATCCAAGCTTCACCTGCTCTAAACATCGCTTCTGCACTGTTCTTTTCTGCGGCCGTCTCAAACCAGTAAACAGCCTCGCCATGGTTAGGCTCAACACCCACACCGTTCAAATAACTCATACCAAGTTTGATCTTGCCGTCTAAGCTATTCTTTTCCGCGGCCTTTTGGTACCACTCGACAGAGCTTTCGGCAGAGTAGTCTGGGTTTTCTTTATCTAGACACCAGTCACCAATGAACAGCATCGCTTCAGTATTACCACCAGCCGCAGACTCTTCAATATAGGTATAACCCTTAGGGATGTTCTTATCGGTTCCGCGACCAAAGACAAGCGCTTTGCCCATCTCAAATTTCGCAGACACGTCATTGTCCAATGCGGATATCGCAAGCTGCCAAAAGTTGGCTTTTTCTCTTAAAATCAGGTCTTCTTTACGCTTCATGCTTAGGCGCACAATGCCGTACATGCCATTGATATTATCGAGTTGCGCTGCTTTGTCGTACCAATACAGAGCTTCCTTTATATTGTTACGTTCAGCTTCTTTTGCCAAATACAGAATCGACGGGACATGCCCTGTTTCTGCTTTAAAGTGGCGCTCTTTTTGCTCTTGGATACGTGCTTTTTCAATCGCCTTTCGGTAAGCGACAGCTCGCGCTTTACGTTCTTGTTCCAAGCGCTGCTTTCTTAGTGATAAAGAAATCAGCCACACAGCAACAAGTATTAACGAAAGAGCGGTCGCACCAATTGCGATTCCCATTGTACTCATAAAATATTTAACCTAACTCGGCAGATACAAGACTCGACGTTGAGAGTGTGTTCTACCCATAGTGAATGTTATGTTTCGAATTACAGGGAAAAGTGCAGTTACTGGCACGTTCCGCCTTAAAATGAACTTAGTTCAGTATCTCAGGATTACATTGCGATAAGAAGCCTAGGAGGTTCAATCCGTATGCAGTCCATAGACGGTGTGATCTTGCTTCAATATAGATAAATTATGAAGGCTGCCTTTCATCAGGAAAGTCCTAAAGCTTGGTGACGAAATTGATGTTTTTCCCATCAACAATTTCGTGCAACTGCCGTACAACTCTCTTACAGGAATAGCTCTATACCTAGGTCAATTGACCGTATATGTAAGCCAACTCGGCAACCGTCTTCGCTGAGAATTTCTTCATCAAGCTTGCTCGGTGTACTTCCACTGTTCTCATGGCAATGCACAATTCATCGGCTATTTTCTGGTTACGCTTACCGTCGATAATTTGTTTGAGGATGTCTATCTCACGCTCGGTTAACGACGCGTACGCTTGGCGATACACATTCATGTGTAAGTGCTTTTCTGAAGCGCCCAAACCTTGCTTGATCGCCTCAGCTAACTCATTGCCTTTAACTGGCTTTTGAAAGAAATTCACCGCGCCGGCTTGTAAGGCTTCAACCGCCATTGGCACATCACCGTGCCCCGTCAGGTAAATCACCGACAGTGGGCTCTGCGCTTTTACCATCAACTCATGAACTTGCTGCCCTCTCATCTCTGGCATTCGGCTGTCTAAAACCACACAACCCGGCGCACTCAAGTCCACTGAGTCTAAAAAACTGGGGCCATCTTCAAAAGCTGACACAGTGAAATCATGCTCTTCTAATAAGAACACCAACGAATCGCGCATCGACTCATCGTCATCAACCACATAGACAGGAAGCCTTTGATGAAGTTCAGACATAACAAGATTCCTTATGAATCATTTGAAAGAGAGAAAGGCAGTGTCACCGCAACATGACATCCATGTGGGGTGAGTGACGTGATCGTCATTTGACCACTGTGATCTTCAATAACATCTTGGCAAATCGCGAGCCCAAGCCCCAAGCCATTTTCTTTGCTGCTCACAAAGGCTTGAGTCACTTCTTGTTCAGTGAAATCTAAGCCCGTTCCGTTATCGATAATCGACAACATTATTTTATCCGGTTGATACTCGGTAATCACTTTAATTGTCGATGGTTCGTTGTTTTTGTTACCAATATCAGACGTAGCGCTTTGTTCGCGATGCATCTGAGCATTACACGCGTCCGTCGCATTGTTGATCAAATTTACAACCACCTGCTGCAATCCGACGGGGTCAACATGTAGCGTGATAGGTTTACCCACGACATAACGTTCAATGGTTATCTTGTGTTTCTGTAATCGAAATTGCAGTAGCTCGATGGTATCTGTAAGAAGAGCTTCTATATCAGTTTGAGATTTATCTGATGAGCGTTTTTTGATCATGTTTCTTAAGCGCTGGATGATCGCATCAGCACGGTCCACTTGCGACTGGATCTTCTCAAATACAGGCTCTATGTCAGTCAGCGGTTTGTTCTTCGAAATCCGCAGTAAACCACCTTCGCTATAGTTACGAATCGCTGCCAAAGGCTGATTGATCTCGTGTGCTAAGCTGCTTCCAAGTTCACCAACCACAGCTATGCGCTGTGAATGTTCTAGCTGTTCACTCTTACTTTTCAACTTATAAAGCGTCGCTTCTAGTTGCTTTTTGCTGCGACTGAATTTGTATTCTAGCCAGAAGTGGTAAGCATTCAGAGACACGACAAGAATAAAGAACGCCCATGCCCACTGTTGATTGTACTTGAGCCAGATTAACGCTTCTTTCCACCAAGGTTGTTGCAGTGGATGCATGTCGAGTTGTTGATATAGCTTGTCGATCGCCAGCAAGCTTGTCGGTGACGTCCAACCCGATGCATTCGCTGCAATGGCCGGTGCGCTGCTCTTAGGCATCGCAAATAATACCTGACTCATCTGTTTGGCCAGTGCCGAAGAAGCCCGCTCTGTTTTGGCGAACGACCAGTTGGGGTACAACGGCGTAGACACTTGGCATCGGAATCCTTCTGGCGCTTGATTCTCGATAATTCGATATTGCCCCGCCACCAGCAAACCTTCACTGATCATGTTCTCAACTAAACAGCTTGGTACGACAGCCGCTTCAATGTGCCCTTCACGTAGTTGATACAAGCTGGCGTCGATCGGGAAACCTAAAAATTGGGTGTTAGAGAAAAAGTGGTTGGGGTTCAGCCCTTCTTGCATTACTTGGTAACGCATAGTCAAGTAACCGCCAAACGCATTTTCAGAGACAGCAGCAATCGGCTTTCCACTAAGTTGCTCAAACGAGATATACGGTGACATTCTTCTGACCACTAATGCAGAACCGATACTGCGCGTGCTGCTCACACCTTGATCGTCGTAATTGTGACTGGTCATGGTCGCCATCCAAGAGAGCGCGTATTGACGTCCTAATCGAACCGCCTGACCGGGGTTGGTGATAACAAAATCAACAGTGACATCTTTTACCGCTTCGGCCATCTCTTCCAAGTTGAAAGGCTTGAGAACAAAGTGTTTTCCGGGAATGCGCTCAGACAGCCAATCCATTGTCGGCTGCCAACGCTGCTGAGCGGAAAGCTTACCTCGAGTCGCCAATACGCCAACTTCTATGATTTGCTCAGACTCAACAGTGCTTGTCGTTGCAATCTCTTGCTCCGATTGAGCCGCCAAACACGCGCCTGCGGTTAGGCTCAACCAACAAAGGCCAACGATTGTCATTAGGTTTCTGACTGTCACTGAAATCTCTTTCTCCAAACGGACTGTTTATTCAATTTATTCTCGATTCATTTTATGTCAGCGGCGTGTTTCGCGCTTAGCTCATGCTTGAGCGCCTTAAATAAGCCTCTAAAACAAAGCATAACAGCTAGATTGGTAAAACCACATTTGTTCTAGATCAACTTTGATCTGGGTATGTGGAAATCCACAATACCCCGTGAACGGTCAAAAACTGACAATGAGCCTAACAGATCGAATACCCATTTATAGGTACCTCTATGGACTCATTGAAAAGACGGTTTCTCAGCCAATTCGGCAAGGTTTCCGCTGGTGCTGCGCTCATTCCCATTGCCGGGATCAACACCGCAGTCGCAAGCACAGCCATTCGCAATAACAACCAACCTGACCGCAAAGGCGAAATAGGTAAACGCTACGCCATGGCGATTGATTTACGTAAGTGCGTTGGCTGTCAGGCGTGCACTGTTGGCTGTAGCGTTGAAAACCAAGCACCAATTGGCCAGTTCAGAACCACCGTAAAACAGTATGAAGTCTCCCTTGATGATGGTTCGACGGCTCAACAAGACGTGAAATCTTTCATGTTACCTCGCCTCTGTAATCACTGTGACAACGCTCCCTGCATCAAGGTTTGTCCAGTTCAAGCGACCTTCCAACGCGAAGACGGCATTGTCATGGTCGACAATGAACGCTGCGTAGCCTGTGCTTACTGTGTTCAAGCTTGTCCTTACGATGCTCGTTTCATTAATAACGACACCCTTACCGCAGACAAATGCACCTTCTGCGCACACCGCCTTGAAGACGGCTTACTGCCTGCTTGTGTAGAAACCTGTGTCGGTGGCGCGCGTGTCATTGGCGACCTTAAAGATCCAAACAGCGAGATCAACCGTCTGCTCAATGAAAACCAAGACGACATCAAGGTGCTTAAGCCAGAGCAGAATACCAACCCCCATGTTTTCTATATCGGCATGAACGAGCGATTCGTTAGCCACATTGAAGGCCAACCTGCGATTTATGATCCAGCCGCCATCGATAACTCATCCTCTAGCAAACAAGAATTGGCAATCGCGACACAAGGCAAACAAGGAGAGACAGCATGAATATCACTGAGGTGTTAGTCCCCGCTCAAGAGATCGCTTGGCTACCGTGGGCGGTTCAATATTTCTTCTACATAGGTTCAGCCTACGCGGCCGCTATTTTGTTCTTGATTGCACTGATCTTTAAAAACTCAACCAGTCACCAATTCCGTTCTGCCCTTGTGCTTGTGATGGCCATTGGCGCGATTGTTGGACCATTAGCATTAACCGGTGACTTGCACCAACCCGGACGTGCGTGGCACTTCTATGCTCATATTACGCCTTGGTCATGGATGTCATTGGGCTCTCTGTTTCTACCTTTGTTCTCTGGTCTGGCTGTCGCAACCGCATGGGTTTACCTGCGTGATGACATCGCACAACTGAAAGAGAGTGAAAACCCACTTCTAAAACGTTTGGCTTGGCTGACGCTAGGTCAATGGCAAATATCGTCAAAGCTGATGATTGCGCTCGCTGCTGTGACGGCTATTTCGGGCCTAAGCATCGCGCTTTACACAGGCGCAGAGATTGCGATTTTGGCGAGCCGACCGCTTTGGCATCAACCGGCTTCTCCGCTGCTTTGGTTCACGACCGCATTCTTTGCTGCAACGGGTTTAACGCTGTTGATTTGGGCTCTACTGCCTTCAAGCAAGCCAAACTTAAAACCAACAGACCTAGCTTTGATACAAAGAACCATTACCTTAACTGGTGGCCTTGCCATCATTCTCACGTCGATTTGGGCATCTAACCATGGTCACTTCAGCCTGTATGAGAATGACGCTTGGGGCATCAATTTAGGCATCATGACCACCAGCATTTTGCTGTGCATGATCTTGGTTCTACCACTGCAACGCCTATCGCAAAGTAAGCTAGGAATTATCTGTGTTGCGCTTGCGACCATAGTTTCTGCATGGGCGGTACGTTGGGTCACCATGATGGAAGTTCAAACCATTCCCCGTTTTGATGTGGGTGCATTCCCTTATGAACTGCCAATGGGTAGCTCAGGTCTACTTGGCATTGTGGGTATGTGTGGTCTTTGGTTAGCACTTGCGTTGTTTGCCTCTGAAATCGTATCGACAAAAACAATATCAGCTAAATCAGCTCAAAAAACATCATCACCACTTAACCGCTCACATAGCTTGTAGTCTGAGGAATCATCATGGATAACAAACGTCGTCAATTTTTGAAAACAGGCCTTGCTGCCGGTGGTGTTGGAGCTTTTGCTGCAGGTTATGCGACAACCACAAAACACATGGTTCACGGTGCTATCGATGGCACCGCGGGTAAGAAAACCAACCACATCCATCACGGTAATTCGCTAGAGACGGAATACAGTGTCGATGAGCAAGGTAAGATCTCGCCGAATCCAAACCAACGCGTTGCACCATCAATGTGTTTTGGTTGCTGGACACTGTGTGGCTTGCGTGTACGTATCGATAATCGCAATGACGAGATCTTGCGTATCTCAGGTAATCCGTATCACCCACTATCAAGTGATCAGCAGATCCCGTTCAAAACACCGGTAAAAGACGCCTACATTGGCTTGTCTGGTGAGTCAGGCATCAATAACCGCTCGACAGCCTGTGCCCGTGGTAACGGCATGTTGGAGATTCAAAACAGCCCATACCGAATCACTCAACCGTTAAAACGTGTTGGTAAACGAGGTGAAGGCAAGTGGGAGCCGATCAGCTACGAACAACTTATCTCTGAGATCACCGAGGGTGGTGACTTATTCGGTGAAGGTAAAGTTGAGGGCTTACGATCGATTCGTGACATCGAAACGCCACTCGATCCAAACAACCCTGAATACGGACCAAAAGCCAACCAACTGCTTGTGACCAATGCCGGTAATGAAGGCCGTGACGACATCTTGAAGCGCTTTGCATTTAACAGCTACGGCACACGCAACTTTGGTCACCACGGCTCTTACTGTGGTTACGCGTTCCGTGCGGGTTCAGGTGCGATCATGAACGATCTAGACAAGTTCTCGCACTTAAAACCAGATTTCAACAACGCAGAGTTCATTCTTTTCATCGGTATGTCTCCGGCTCAAGCGGGTAACCCGTTCAAGCGTCAAGCAAGACAATTGGCTGAGGCTCGTACCAACGGAAAACTCAGCTACACCATAGTGACACCAAGCCTTCCGGCAGGATCGTCAAGCCTTGCGGCGGGCGATCGCAATAACTGGCTACCGATCAAACCGGGCACCGATTCAGCATTAGTTCTTGGCATGATCCAATGGATCATCGAAAACCAACGATACAATCACGACTTCTTGTCTCGCCCAAGCGCACAAGCGATGCAAAAAGCAGGCACCACACACTGGTGTAATGCATCTCACCTTGTGATCAGTGACGAGTCGCACCCACAAAATGGGCGTATGCTTCGTGCATCGGATATAGGGTTGCTAGAAACAGGCGAACCGATGTCTGACGATGACGGATTCATCGCCCTAGATGTGACAACGTCACTATTATCATCGCATATTCAGGTGAATGAAGCGGCTCTGTTCGTCGATCAAGATGTAGAAATCGATGGTCAGACTGTTCGCGTTAAATCTTCTCTGCAAAGATTGAAAGAAGAAGCCTTCAAATACGACCTTGCTTACTACAGTGAGCAGTGTGAGATCCCACAAGACCAGATTATTGCACTGGCAAAACGCTTCACCAGTTACGGTACAAAAGCAGTCGTGGATACTCACGGTGGAAACATGCACACCAACGGCTTCTACAACTCGTTCTCTATTCTGATGCTGAACGCGCTGATCGGTAACATCAACGCGAAAGGCGGTGCAATGGCGAAAGCGGGCGGCTACCCGACTTCGGTTGCTGGTCCACGTTACGACTTTACCAAGTTTAAAGGTAAGACTAAGCCTCAAGGTGTATTCTTGTCCCGCAGCAAGTTCCCGTATCAAAAAACTAGCGAATACAAACGTCGCGTTGCCGCAGGCGAGTCACCTTACCCGACCCGCGCGCCGTGGTACCCAATATCAGCTCCGCTTTTAACTGAGCACTTATCAGCTGCGATTGACGGTTACCCTTACCGTGCAAAAGCGTGGATCAACCACATGGCGAACCCACTATATGGTGTCCCAGGCTTAGACAACCTGCTAGGCGAGAAGCTTAAAGATCCCAAACAGCTTGGCTTGATCGTGTCTATCGATGCCTTTATCAATGAAACGACTGCCTTATCGGATTACCTAGTGCCAGACACAGTGACCTACGAGAGCTGGGGCATGGCAACACCTTGGCATGGTGTCGCGACCAAAGCGATCACCGCTCGTTGGCCGATTGTTGAACCTAAAACCTCACGCACTCAAAACGGGCGCGCTATTAACTTAGAGAACTTCTTTATTGATCTAGCGAAGACGCTTGGTCTAGGTGGCTTCGGCGACAACGTAATCAAAGACAATCAAGGTAACTGGCACGGTATTCATAGCGCTGAAGACTTCTACCTGCGCTCGGCTGCTAACTTATCGTTCGTAAAAGGTGGCGTGCCGAATGTCGATGCGGAAGATATTGTTTGGTCTGGTCTAGAACGCCTAGTCCCTGTGATGAACAAAACGCTCAAGCCTGAAGAGATGCTCAAAGTAGCGTATATCTTTGCGCGTGGCGGCCGTTTTGAAGACGCAACCAATGCGTATACCAATGAAACCATGAAGTACAAATGGACCAAACCATTGGCTATCTGGAATGAAAAGCTCGGTACTTCTCGCAACACCATCAGTGGCGAGCAATACATGGGTTGCCCTACATGGTATCCACAAAAACTCGCGGACGGAACGCCACTAGCAGAGCAGTTCCCAGCAAAAGAGTGGCCGTTCACCCTAACCAACTTTAAATCCAACATTCACAGTGCGGTCTCTAATTTGTCACCACGCTTGGAATCGATTAAAGGAGTAAACCCTGTTTACATCCACCCGCAAGACGCCTCTTCTGTGGGTATCAAAACCGGTGACGTGTTTGCTATTGAAACACCGAGCTCAACCACACATGCGTTGGCGATGGTGATTGATGGCATCAAACAAGGCACATTAGGCTTTGAACACGGCTTTGGACACAAAGAGCTCGGTGAACGCGCACACTGGATTGGTGACGCACAACAACCAGTGAAGATGAAGTCGAACGATGGCGTTAACATCAATGATATAGGCTTGATTGACCCGACGAGAGAAGGCAAAGGCGTCATGTTAGATTGGGTTGTAGGAGCAGCAGCCAGACAAGCGCTTCCGGCTAAGATCTACAAGGTCTAGCTTAAACTCAGCAAGCTATAACTTAATCACTGATTCAAAACACTTCCTTATCTGATTTGCAGATGAGAACACAACAGGGCAACTTCGTCATTCGAGGTTGCTCTGCTTTTTCGTCCCCTTGATCTAGAAAAGCAGCCTATTTGGATAAACGTCCAATCTACATAAAGTACCCAATCTAGATAAAGCATCCGCTCTAGATAGAGTAATCAACCCAAAGCCATTAGGTAATCTTCATTTCACCACAACTTTTTTAGCCCGCATCCATAAAGCAGCTATGCTTATACAATCGGTGCCATAAAAGAGCCTTAACAAGCAGTTATACCGAGGCGAACATGGCAGTTCCCTTGCATTTCATAAACGGCAGTTGGATCAACCTATAGAAGTTCACATCAATACCATTATGGTAACTGAGGTTATTAATGTGAGACTCACCGCAAGTTCCAAGTGAATTAATGTGGAAATCCACAATAGCGCGAACAACCAATTATGTCGAAAATGCGTGCATTACAACCAATAGCGACGCCTCATGACTAAGCTGACAATTAAAACTCAAACTCTAACGCTTTGCATCGCTGCTCTAGGAAGCCTTTCTTTATCCGCTTTTGCACAAGCAGCACCCAATCCAATGCCAGAAGCCGCAGAAACTTGTAGCGGCTGCCATCAAGCCGACGGTAAAGGCATGCCCAACATTGCCCCTATGCTTGCAGGGCTCAATGCTGACTATCTAGAACATCAACTGGTTCTGTTCTCAAGTGGTGAGCGTCAAAGCGCGATCATGAAGGGAATGGCTGACGGTGTATCTGATCCCGCTGTTCGTCGTGAGGTCGCAGAATACTTTGCATCACTACCTTCATACGAATTTACCGATTTAGAGCAGCGCGGCTCACAGGCTGATATCGATAACCCCTATCGTAAACTTGTATTCCAAGGCGATTGGGATAGAAACATTCCAGCCTGTGCAACCTGTCATGGGCCAAGCGGTATGGGCGTGGACAAATTCCCGCGCCTAGCAAGCCAGCATGCCGACTACATTCAAACTCAGCTCAACGCTTGGAAAAATGGCACTCGTAAGGGTGATGATTTGAACATGATGGGTAATATCGCGGGCAAGTTAACCGACGATGAGATCAAAAACCTGTCTTACTACTTCGCCTCTTTCCGATACTAAAGGGCTCGCATGAAAACATTACTTCTAATTACCGCAACCCTTGCCTCTGGAATCGCTTATGCCGAAGCAGAGTTGCCCGATCGCCAAACCGAACTGCCAGCCGTTGAGAAGCCTCAAGATAACAAATATCTGGTGCCACGAGACTTGGTTAATATCCCTGCTGGGGAATTTGGCGACAAAGTAAAACTGGGCTATTCCCTGTTTGTCGATTCACAACAGATGCGTGGTACGTTCGTCGGCAATGAACAAAACTGTGTCAACTGCCACATGCAAGCGGGCATGAAGCCTAACGCTGCCCCTCTTTGGGGTGCGTACATGGCCTACCCTGCGTATCGTTCTAAGAATGACAAGGTAAACAGCTACGCAGAACGTATCCAAGGTTGCTTCACCTACTCAATGAATGGTCTGCCACCGGCTGAGGGTTCAAAAGAGATGGTCGCACTGACGGCGTATTCATACTGGCTGGCGATGGGCGGCATCTTAGACAAGAACGGCATGCAAGATAAACCCGTTCCTGAGATTAGCGATGCCGACTTACAAGTCGGTGGTAAAGCGGAAAGCTTCCCTCTCCCTGAAGAGCTGTTAAGCAAATACCCAATCGATGGCCGCAGTAAGTTGGCAGGGCGTGGCTATCCTAAGATTGATAATCCTGAACAAGAGCCATCGATAGCGCGTGGTGAAAAGGTTTACCAAACCAACTGCCAAACCTGTCATGGTCAAAATGGTGAAGGTATTAAAGGGGCTGACGGACGTTCATACTTTCCACCATTGTGGGGCGAAAACGCGTATAACTGGGGCGCGGGTATGCACCGGGTGAACACCGCTGCCTATTTCATCTATGAAAACATGCCGCTTGGAAAGAGCCAGCAACTTTCGATTCAAGATGCATGGGATGTTGCTGCATTTGTGAATAGTCATGAACGCCCACAAGATCCTCGATACAAGGGTGATGTTGCTAGCAATGCTAAGCGCTACCACAATCACCAAGGTTACTATGGCAAAGAAGTTGATGGTCATGTACTAGGTACCAAAGCTTATCCGAGTGGTAAAGAAGTGATTCATGAGCATTAATAGGTATTAGTGAATATGAGCCGTTCACGCCAGCTATAGCTAAGCTTTACATTGTAAATCAGTGATAGCCGGAACAATTAAAAAGGAGCCAGATCGTGTGACGATCTGGCTCCTTTTTAGTTTGAACTATTAGAAACACAACTAACCTTGCTGCATCTTCTCCCAAATCGTCGGAGAGCCAATATAGTCTTGAACCGTAGTGATGAATTCTTTAACTAGTTTGGTTTGCTTACGGTGCGGATAGACAGCGTAGATTGCGGTATCAATCGTAGAGATCGGATAATCCGGCAGTAAAGTGACCAAACCAAGTTCTTTCATTGAGGCATACAGGTTTGATTGATCAAGGAAGCCATAACCTAGACCATCTTTCACACAAGACACCATAGTACGAACATCACTCACCTTATAGTTGCCACGAATCGTTAGGCTCTGGAAGGTATTACCTCCCGGCTCTTCACTAATGCGCAGATGGTCGACCGTCATATCACCATTGGTATAAATCACCGCGGGTAGCGCGAGTAGATCTTGTGGCGTCTTCGGCTCTCCGTGCTCCTTCACAAAATCGTTTGACGCGACCAACATGAAGTTACTGTCTGCAATCTTCTTCGCAATCAAATTCGATTCAACAAGCTTACTGAAGCGAAACGCGA
This sequence comes from Vibrio sp. 10N.261.51.F11, assembly GCF_041471665.1. Classification (NCBI taxonomy): domain Bacteria; kingdom Pseudomonadati; phylum Pseudomonadota; class Gammaproteobacteria; order Vibrionales; family Vibrionaceae; genus Vibrio; species Vibrio sp. 10N.261.51.F11. Next base: position 74,410 of record NZ_JBFROW010000008.1, read on the forward strand.
TATCAAACTGCCCTGCAATGATGTTGGCGATCTTATCGTCTAAGGAAAGTACGATCTGAACATCCGGGTACTTTCTCATGAACTGAGTGATGATAGGTTGCAGATATTGCTGCCCAAAATAGATCGGTGAAGTAATTCGTAGCACACCTTTGGGTTCAGACTGGTATGAGTCTGCAATGCCTTGTATCTGATTGATGGTGTCTTTCAGCACATAGGTTTGTGCGAGAATATCTTCCCCTGCCGACGTCAACGAAAACGAGCGTGTAGAGCGGTTCAGCAGCTGAACACCTAAATCTTGCTCGAGCTTTTTGATCTGTTTAGAGAGTGATGAGTTGTCCATATCGTGCAAGGTTGCCGCTTTGGTAAACGACCCTTGTTGAACCACATCTAAGAACAATAACAACTGATTAGTATTTGGCACTGCGCCTCTCCTGAAATAAAACTCGACTAGCGTTCGTCTTTAGGGGTATCCATCACAACCATAGTCGTAATAGATTGCACCTGAGCACACTCCCCAAGCACATCGGCATGAAACTTCTTATAGCCCGGTAGATCTTTGGTTTCTACCCTTAGCAAGTACTCGTTGGCACCGGTAATGTTGTGGCACTCCACCACCTCTTTTTCCATACTGACATGCTGTTCAAACTCCAGCTGAGCCGCTTTGCTGTGGCTCGATAAACCAATCGAAACGTAAGCAATAAAGCCAACGCCCATCAGGCCATTATCCAGAACTGCACGGTAACCTTGAATGATCCCTTTACGCTCGAGATCTTGTACTCGCCTTAAGGTCGCAGAAGCCGACAAGCCAATCCGTTCTGAAAGCTCAATGTTGGAGATTCTGCCGTCCAATTTAAGCTCTTGCAATATCCTTTCGTCAAATCTATCCATAACTACTTATTATTGTGCATTAAGTGATAATAGATGAAATAAAAGCACATAATTGCCTCACTTTCCACCTACTATGTTTCTCAACACGTGAAAGTCATGACCGGTCAGTCACTTCGTTCATTTTTTGCTGGAGAACCATAATGCCTTTAGAACAACTTAGCGCACTTGCCTTGTTTGCGTTTGTCTCGACCTTCACACCAGGTCCAAATAACATCATGCTCATGACATCAGGAGCCAATGTTGGTTTTGCCCGTACTATTCCGCACATGCTGGGCATTGCTCTAGGGTTTGCAGCCATGTTGCTGCTGGTTGGCTTCGGCTTAATGGGCGTTTTCAACGCATACCCAGTGACGCACCAAATATTGAAATACCTAAGCCTTGCTTACCTCGTGTACCTTGCAATCAAGATAGCATTGAGCGGCAAAGCCAAAAGCAGCGAGGCTTATAAACCAATGACCTTCATTGGCGCGGCAAGTTTTCAGTGGGTGAACCCGAAAGGTTGGTCGATGGCGCTGACGGCAATTTCAGTCTATAGCAGCGGCAGTTCATGGTGGGAGCTTGCGATCATCGCAGGTATCTTCACGCTCGCCAACTTACCATCCGTGACATTCTGGACAGCGACAGGTAAACAACTGCAACACTGGTTAACAACACCAGTCCGTATCAAAAGCTTCAACTACGGTATGGCAGGCTTGCTTCTAGCATCGACCATTCCGATGCTCTAGTCGAATAACTTCTGTATTTTAACGGTTGGTACTCCTGTGCTAACCGTTATTCTCTTTATAAATAACCCACAAGTTCACTAAGCCAACGACCAAACATCGTCTGCCCGCTCGGCGTTAACGTCCACACAAACGCCGCAACATTCACTGCCACTGTCACCCAATATATGGCTCTGAACGGCTGCTTCTGCGTTTTATGACGCAGCTTATCTTGAGCAATCAACGCCCCTAGCCAGCCACCAGCAACAGAAAAAATATGCAGAGTTTTCTCTGGCACACGCCAATTGCCATTGATCGCTGCTCGCTTGTCCTTCGCGTACACAAAAAACGTCACGAAACCGATAACCAAATACCACACCAACAGCGCTTTAGAACTTTCCGCAAACAACACAGACACCGCCACCAGAACCAAATAAGTGATAACGATTTGAATAGATGAAGACAACATGACTCCTTTTGAGCAACAGCTCACATACTGTAGCAATTACGCCCTGTAGATTTTGATAAGGATGAGCAAGGCATATTGTAATTCGGTTAGCCTGCAAAGAATAAACAAGCCCTTTCATCCCTACATAAAATGATGGAAGTTAAAGGAATTATAAATATGTACAACCAAAAGTACGCCATCTACCAAGTTTTTACGCGTTTATTTGGCAATAAAAACACCCAACATGTTCCATGGGGCACAATCGAGCAAAATGGCGTCGGTAAGTTCAGTGATTTTACCGACAAAGCGCTGTCTGAAATCCGCAAACTCGGTATGACTCATATTTGGTATACCGGAGTGCCACATCACGCCATCATCAATGATTACAAACACATCGGGATTTCAGACGATCACCCGAGCGTGGTAAAAGGCCGTGCAGGATCACCTTATGCGGTAAAAGATTACTACTCAGTCAATCCAGACCTCGCTGAGAATCCTGATCGCCGTTTGGAAGAGTTCGAGGCACTCATCAAAAGAAGTCACGACAATGGTTTAAAAGTGATTATCGATATCGTACCGAATCACGTTGCGCGTCATTATAAAGGCTTAAACAACCCAGAAGGTGTCAGTGACTTCGGCGCTCAAGATGACACAACGCTGGAATACCACAAAGACAATAACTTCTACTATATTCCCAACAGCACCTTTGAATTGCCAGACATAGAGCCCGCCTTTACGCCGCTAGGTGGTGAACAGCACCCTAGCCTAAGCTCCCCGTTTATAGAGACGCCAGCCAAATGGACGGGCAATGGATCACGCTTAGCTAAACCTAATTTCGACGATTGGTATGAAACCGTAAAGATTAATTACGGTGTGCGCCCTGACGGTTCAAAAGATTTCCCTAAGCTACCCAAAGGCTATGTACAGCGTGACCACCTAGACCATTACCACTTCTGGGAAGGCGTGGATGTGCCAGACTCTTGGATTAAATTCCGAGACATCGCCTTGTTCTGGTTAGACAAAGGCATTGATGGATTCCGTTACGACATGGCTGAAATGGTGCCAGTTGAGTTTTGGAGCTACCTCAACTCATCAATAAAGATGAAAAACCACGATGCCTTTCTGATGGCAGAGGTGTATCAGCCGGACTTGTACCGTGAATACATTCACTTAGGCAAGATGGACTACCTCTATGACAAGGTAGATCTGTACGACGGCCTCAAAGCCATCATGCAAGGCAAGGCTTCAACGGCAATCATCCCTGAAATCCAACATCAAATGCACGACATTGAACATCATATGCTGCATTTTTTGGATAACCATGACGAGCAACGAATCGCCTCACCAGAGTTTGTAGGCAATCCACATATCGCAAAGCCTGCGATGCTAGTTAGCGCTCTATTGAGCAGCTCTCCAACCATGATCTACTTTGGGCAAGAAGTCGGCGAACCGGGCGCGGAGAATGCAGGCTTTGGACAGCCCTCACGAACTTCCATATTTGACTACATTGGCGTCCCACAACACCAAAAGTGGATGAATAATGGTGCGTTCGATGGTGAGTTACTAAACAATAACGAAAAGCAACTGCGTCACTTCTATCAAAAGGTAATGAACTTTTCGCTAGAGCACTCGTCGATGACAGGTGATTACCAAGACTTACACCAGTGCTGTAACTTAAGTGATTCAGTCTACGCATTTCTGCGCTCTGACCACCAAGAGCTAACCATTGTTGCAGCTAATTTCAGCCAACATACCACTGAAAATATTCACTTAAAGATTCCAAGTGATGTAATCCAAAAACTCAAATTAGTTGATGGTCGTTACATACTCAATGAATATATTGAAGGCATAGCGCAACAAGTGCTCGACATTGAGAACAGTGTTGGCAGTTTTAATATTGAATTGAAACCGCTGGCGTCTTTGGCTTGGGTGTTATCCTTAAATGGATGATATACCTATCAATATAAATTACCGAACAGCTCGCTTTTAGCTAATTGATAAATAACTTAATTTCCACATTAAATTAACACTCTCTCAATTCGATATATTACTCACAATAATAAGGATGAGCTCTCATCCTTATTAACTACGCCTAGCCTCTACGCCTTACATTATTGATATTATGCAAATGAGTCATTGATCCAATTAATTTAACAATAACCAAATACAAAGCGTGATATTGACACTAGGTTTCCTATATTTACGAATTTAAAATAACTTTATACATTGCCATCACAAATAGTTGACCTTGGTTAAAGCTAGGATATTCATCTTCATAAAAAGTGAAATATGGATATCAAAACGTGAACAACATAAATATTAATAAAATTATCTCTCTACGAAATACCTTCAACAATACCAAAAAGAAGAGCTTCAAACGCTCTACATTGGCCAAAGCAATGTTACGGCTTTGTTTCCTAATTGG
>NZ_JBFROW010000009.1:0-22548 GCF_041471665.1 Vibrio sp. 10N.261.51.F11
ACACCTTCAACCGTTAGGTTGTCACCTTCAATGTCTGTCGCACCAGAAAGGAGGTCAGCGTCGGTGAATACAAGAGTTCCGTCTTCCTCGATTTCAAACGTTTTATCTTCAGGAACAGGCGCGTCATTAATCGGGCGTACCGTTAAATCAATTGCGCTGATAATCGTTTCTTGGCCGTCACTGATGTCGAAAGTAAGGTCAAGTTCACCATTAAAATCAGCTGAAGGAACAACGGTGAAAGTACCATCACCATTGTCTTGAACTGTTGCATCATCACCAACTTGAACGTTAGAAGCAACAAGCTCGTCCCCATCTACATCACTTGCGTATTCGAGTAATTGTTCTTGAGTGAATGTTATGGAGCCATCTTCATCCATGATGTAAGCCAGATCTTGTTCAGCTTCTGGCGCATCATTTTCACTTTCCACTTTGATTTTAAACGTTTCGCTTACCGTTTCAGAATCAAAGTCATCCTCTACTTCGCTAATGGTCTCTTCGTCAGAAGCTTGAACATCAACTGCAAACGTCTCTTCTACTGTTTGTGAATCTAGCTCATCACCAACTTGTTGGTCACCCGACTCTGAAGATGTCGCACTCGGCGCTGCTGAAGTACGCGCAGCTTGGCCTTGTTCTTCATTACCTTCAGCGTCTACACCACCTGTCGCAGCCTCTGCGATATCACCACCTACAGCTTGTGCGCCCGCTCCAGCACCGCCACCACTGCCAGCAGCGTTATCCGAGCCAGCTTCAGAAGCGGCTCCACCAACTACATTGGATTGTGCAGCGTCTGAATCTCCATCACTTTCTGGCGTCTCTTCTTGCACAGCCGCACCAGAAGCAGAGGCATCTTCAGCATTACCTGCACCACTCGGATTTTCGTCTAAAGCCTGGTTAACTTCGTCTGCCGCATCCGCATTTTCAGCACCCGTCGCTATTGTCGACGCAATCGTGTTTTGTTGATTTTGCTGATTCTGCTGTTGGGAGGGCGTACCCGCGTCGTTCGTGTCCGTTTGTTCTACCGCGTCATTTAGATCTTCATTTTGGTTGTTTTGGTTATTTTCGCCTGCCATTACAGCCTCCGTTGCTACTAGCTAACTGATCGTATTTATAGAGGCATTAAAGGACATCATTTTGAAAAACCAATTTTTTATACAACATTTTTCATAATTTCTTTTTAAAGAGAAAGAATCAAAAAAAATTTGAAAACTGCCTTTAAAGATCCTTAGTTATTGTGATTAAAGCAATTAAGGCAGTGGAGCGATGATAGACATGACGAATTTGTTGCGCTCGGTCGACAACAACCACAAAGGGCTGCAATTGCTATTAGGCGACTTTTACAATGACTTTTCTGACGCAGCCCTAAATATAGAAGCGCTTCATAACGGTAATCATTTTGATGAACTCAATAGTTACTCAAAACGATTGAAGACCATCTTAACGTTGCTTTGCGACCAAGACCTTCCGCCAAAAATGGCCAAATTGGAACACTTGAGTAGACACGAGTTTCCTGCGCCGGAAGATCTAATAGAGGATGTAAAAACTGAATTGCACAACGTCAATCGACAAATCAACCACTTGTTGGATATTAAGGAAGTAATAGATGGCAAGTAACCGAGGTCAGTCATGAGCAATAACCAAATAGAACATCACCTCAGAAAAGCACTCGTTTCCAATAACGAGGCTTCTAAGGTCACAGCTGATGACACTATTGTGCTTGCTAGTGCCATGACCAGCGTTCACAAAACGTTGCTCATTATATTCTTGCTCGCTTTGGTCGCTATTGCGGTGGCGTCACAAGCACGTATCGATATTGTTGTTTCTGTACGTGGCGAACTGCTATTGGAATCGGATGTTGAGAAAGTTCAGCATTTAGAAGGCGGGATATTAGAAGAATTGTTAGTCAGAAAAGGGGAAGTCGTTTATGAGGGCCAACCTATCGCTCGAATACGCTCACTTGACCGTAACACTCAACTTGATACCGTCAATACTGAAATTATTCAGATAGAGCTCGATAAGATTCGTTATGAAAGCTTACGCGACATGATAGAGCCTAACTTCGACGCTTTCATTGAGAAATACCCTGAGCAAGTTCAGGTCAACATGAATACCTGGAGACAAGAATTCTCTAAAAACCGTTCAAATGAAGAACTCATTACACACGATATTAAGCACAAGAACTCGTTGATCAGTTCAATGTTAAAGCGTCGCAAAAGTTCAGAGAATCAACTCTCTCTGATACGTAAGCAGCTCAACATCAAAAACACCCTCTATAAAGAAGAGATGGCGTCTTATGTCGACGTTCTTAACATGAAAGTACAAGAGTCGAATATGGTGCGTGAGATTGAGAACCTTGACGAATCTGTGATGAATGAGCGTTTCCAACTCGACAAACTGGAAAAGCAACACCGTGACTTGGTTGAGAATCGAAACTCTGAGTACCAAGCACAAATCATTCAAGCGAACAAAGACCTCAAGCTAAAGCGAATCTTACAACCGCAGCATTCCGACAAGGTTGATCGCCTAGTCGTCTACTCGCCAGTCGATGGTGTGGTCGATAAACTTCACTTCAATTTCCGTTCTGCTGTGATTCCGCCAGGAGAAAGTATCGCCGATATTGCCCCAATAAATAATTCGTTACACGGTGAAGCGAAGATCCCACGTAAAGACATGGGATTTGTCGAAATTGGTCAGGCAGTGAAAGTAAAAATGGATACCTATAACTTTGCAAAATACGGGTTTGTTGAGGGAACCATCGCCTCAATCAGCCGTTCATCATACGAAGAAGAAGACGCTGAATTCTATTTAGCTGAGATTGAAATTGACCGAAACTTTCTTGAACGAGGAGGCACTCAATACAAGTTATCACCTTACATGGAGTTTACCGCTGATGTGAAAACAGGCTCGCGTCGCGTGATCGAATACGCTGCGAAACCGGTGATGTCAGCCATCGAGGATGCTTTCGATGAGAGATAATCAATGAGCGGTAAACCTTCGTACAATATTTCCATACCCGCCCTACGTCTAAGCATACTATTTAGCGTGGTATTGGCTGCGCTCGCTTTCTATTTATACTTTTCTTGGTCAAAAATAGATTCAGTCGCACAAGTGCAAAGCGCCCCACTGCTCATACAAGCCCAGAAGCTTAATCAGACCATAGAACAAGATATTCAAACTCTGCAACAGTGTTTAAGTACCAACACTTGCGGCACTAACGAATTCAACCTGGTTAACTTGAAGCTTGAAATTAATGAATTTCGCTCTTTAGCCTCGTTGAACAAAACCGAGTTCAGCTTGGTTGGGGCAACTGAATACACACAACTGGAATTGGCGATTAATCGTTTCTCCGATAGCGCAAAAACACGTAACGACGTATTAGGCTTGTACCTTTCATTGACCAATAACTATCTGCAGATGGACGACAACTATCGCACCATGTTTAACAACCATGCAAATGACTTAATGTCAGAAAAAAACGAGTTCTTTATCTGGTTGTTTATGGTGGTCGTGATATTGGCTGTGATTACGATTCTATCCAACTCAGTTGCTATGTTGAAGCTAAAGAAATCCAGTTCTAACGAACGCGAAATCGACTATGAATTCGATGCCCTGTATCAAGAGCTGAAGCAGCTAGATTTACAACGTCTTGAAGAGCTTCTTAATGAAGTTAGCATCAACCCCAAGCAGCGTCAGATTTACTCTCATCTCAAACTTATTTTCAGTAAATTAGAAGACCAAAAGCGCAATAACGATCTCTACAAACAGTTGTATGCGCTGATCGGTTATGAGATTCGCGGAATTACAAACACCATCAACGGTGGTGTCCAATATCTGGTTCAAGAAACCGATGAAAACGGCGTGTTGATGGCGAACGATATTACCTCTGCGTGTAGCACACTATCTGAGTTAGCAGAAAACTATAATCGCTTGATATCACAGGGTACGGAAAGCAAGTCGAAAGAGTTCTCTTTACTGAGCGTGTTATCTGAATTAATGATTCATATCAGTGCCAAAGTACAACGTAATGAAAGCCAACTTGACTGTTTTATCTCTGACAACTTACCGAATCGTGTTGCAGGCCAATCCACCAGCTTATTCTGGATACTGTTCCTTCAACTTTCTAACGCTATTCAACTCAAATCAAATAAGAAACTGTTTGTAACGATTGAATCGGGTGCGGCTTCAGACATGGAAAATACCCGTGTCACCATCAACCTCAACTTCTTATCAACACTGGATGTTTCTGTTGCCAAGCTCAACAAACTCCATTGGAGCACACACAAAGACCATACAGCCAGCACAGATGACTTAGCGAAAAGCGTTCTGAAGGATTACGGATATTACGAGAGCCACTGGTTCCAGTCAGGGGCTCAGGAACGTTTTCAGATCGAGCTTGATCTTAAGGCTAAGAACTTCCACACAGAGAAAACTCGCTTTGATGGCAAGCGTTTACTCTTGTGTGCTAATACTCAAGTTCGCATCGATGTGATGAAGAAAATGCTCAGTAACTTGGGGCTTGATATCACCGAGATTCGCACTGCAAATGAGCTTTTCTCAGCGGCGAAAACGTTCGGTGATTACGATGCGATAATGTTGACCGATACCTTTGAACCCAACAAGCTGCCGTCGTTGAGCAAGACGGTGAAATCTCAGCTTAAGAACCACCCAAATACCAAGTTACTGTTGTCAGTGACCAACACTCAGCAAGCACAAGAGTGTCATAGCTTCGTCGACAAAATCATCAACGCTCCTGCTATCCCTTACGAGTTCATTCCAAACCTACTCACCATTATGGAAGCGGAAGCATCGGAAGAACAGATGGAAAACAGCTCATTCCTTATCGTAGAGGATGACCGAGTTCAACAAATTTTACTGAAACGAATCTTGACCAAACAAGAATATGAACCAGACATGGTTGGCGATGGCGCCGATGCCGTGAAGCACTTTATGAACAAGCGTTCTGACATCATCTTCATGGATTGCATCATGCCGGGTATGGGTGGCATCGAAGCCACAAAACGCATTCGCCAATTCGAACAAGAAAACGAGAAAAACCCTTGTACCATCATAGGTGCAACCGCATTGACCAGCAGTAACGAACACCAGGCTTGTATTGAGGCCGGAATGGATTACGTAATCAGCAAACCTTATAAAAGCGACCAAATCATCAAGGTGATCAACAAGTATGTGGCGGTACAAAAACTTAACTAGCAGCATCATAGCTGCGCTTACATTAAGCACGACACCTTCAGCATCGGCGACTACCCTGCTTGAGGCGGTAGAACTCGGTCTGCAGAACAGCCTTTCTCTTCGGGCGAGTGATAAAGGGGTCGAAGAGAACGAGTACAACATTGGTATCAGCCGCTCAAAATTTCTTCCTTCCCTCAATGGTGCTGCCGATACCACATGGAATGAAAATGAAACCTTGCTATCAAGTGTGCCTGATGAAACTTCAAGCTATAACTCGAACAGCTACAGCCTTTCCCTTTCTCAATCGATCTTCAATCTGGGCGATATTTTCAAATATGGGACGGCAAAGCTCGACTTCAACATTGAAGAGATTAAACACGAGAACAAAATCCAAAGCACTATTTCAGAAATCGGCTCTCAATACTTTGAGTATTTGAAAAACAACGCACAAATTAAAGCGACCAAGGTAGAGCTTAAGTCGTCTGAGACGCGTGAACATCAGATGCGACGCAATGTGGAACTCGGCAATACAGCCGCCAGTGAGCTTTACGAAGTGATTGCTCAGAAAGAAGGTGTGTCGAATCGATTGAGAACCTTGCAGAAAGACCGTCGCGTCATTCTCAACGGGCTATCGATTCAGATTCAATACCCTATCACTCCGTCTCAAGATATCTACGAAAGTGTGCCTTTAAAAGAGATAAACGAAACCGAACAACGATCAATCATGGATCAAGCGTTAAAGCTCAACAACGACTTGTTAGTGGCTAAGAAAAACGTCGAGAGAAGCCGCAGAAGCTTAAAAGAGAGCGGTTCGAACTTCTTACCGACCGTATCGCTTTCAGCCAGCTATCGACACGATGACGCCAATAACTTCGACAAAACCGACATTACAGCGACAGGCGAAAGTAACTCAACCAGTGTTGGGTTAAACCTAGCAGTTCCTATCTTGTCTGGTGGCTCTGATTACTACGGCTATCAAAAATCATCGACGACCATCGAACGTACTGAGCTGCTTTACCAAGATTCGCTTTACACCACACGTAACAGTGTGAATACCTCCGTGCTCAACATTAACGATTTCTCGCAGTCTATAAGCAGTTACGAAAACATCATTCGCGCCAACTACGCGTCTTATAAAGGGATCCAAAGAGCCTACCAATTGGGCACGCGTACTATCACCGACTTGCTGGCGGCGGAAAGTAAACTATTCAGCGCCTTAAGAGACTACGAAAGCGCACGATACGACTACATCATCGAGACCATCAAGCTTGAGCAAATTAAGGGAATACTCTCAATTCAATCTATCGAAAGCGTGATGCAATTAATGAGCGATATTGAGGGACGAGACAATCAAGATTTGGTGCCTAAACACCTTCTCTCAACGGAGTCGTTGAGGAAAGGAGGTCGCAATGCAAACTGAGCAGTTTTCGCAAAAGATCAACATGGCAGATAAGTGTTATCTGACTTTCTCAACGATAATATCGACCCTGTTTGGTTTGGTACTGCCCTTCTCCATTCTGATCATTTTTGACCGAGTGTTACCCAACCAAGCACAAGATACTCTGTTCTTATTGTTCGCGATTATCTTGATTTCTATCTTCCTCGACTATCACTTAAAAAATCAGGAAGAGAAGATTTCCTCTGTCATCATGAGGCAGTTTGAGACCAACTTAACCAATAAGGTATTTCAATCCATCTGTTTGGCGGAAATCTCTAAGTTCCGACGTTTGGAGCCAGGCGAATACCTAGAACGAATCTCAACCATTCCTGAATTGAAAACCTTCTTTGGTGGCGAATCGGTTCGAGCGCTTATCAACCTTGCCGTCAGCGTGATCACTATCCTCATCATAGGACTCATCAACATATGGGCTGGCATTACCCTTCTGATTGCCTCTGTCATCTTGGCTATTTTTGCGTGGAGCCTTTCCAAACAAAAGATTGGTAGTTTGCAGAATAAGTCAGACATCGAAGGGTTAACTACCTCCAAAATCATTGAGATCATCTCTAGCCCGCTTGATATCAAAGCTCGAAATATGGAATACCGCGTTGAAAGCCTGATGACACAAATGGTCGAAGAGCGCGAAGTTGAGAACATCAAATATGAGCAGATTGAATCTAACTTCAGCCTAATATTGGCGCTCATCCAACAGCTTTCTATAGCTTGTGTTGTTGTGGTACTGGCAACGGCCGTTATCAATATGGAATCTAGCCAAGGCATCATGGCCGCGATCATCATGCTAACCAACCGTTATTTTGCGCCTTACCAACAAGTGATGCGCACCGCGAGCCGTTGGGAGTTAAACAAACTCCATATTCAGCGTATCGTTGACCTCCTTGAATTGGCCGCCTCTGTTGAACACCAACATGAAACAACAGAAGTAGAACGTATCTCGGTTAAGTATTCTGAAAAGCAGCGTATCGAGTTCGAACTCGGACAAGCCTATTTGCTGACAGGGAAAAGTGGTTCAGGTAAGACCCACCTCGCTAACTGTATTACGCGTCAGAACAGTGATAGCAAACTAGATATCATGATTAACGACACGCCTTTGGATGACGTCAATTACAACGTTTGGCGTAACAGTGTTCTGATGGTTGATAAGACCAGTTCGTTCGTAGAAGGGACGATTATCGATAACCTCACCTGTTTCCGCCCAAGCTTGAATAACACGGCGTTTGCACTGTGTGAAACCATGAACATCAAAGCTCAAATTGATGGGCTTCCTGCCGGTTTTTATACAGAACTCAAAGGCCATATGCGTAACCCATTCTCACGCCAAGTTGGCTACGCCCTATTATTAGTTCGCGCCCTGCTCGCCAGTAAGCGCGTATTGATATTTGATGACATCGACTGTGTGTTTGATGAGGAATTTGCACGAATGGTTCTCACCAGTACGGCTTATCGAGCCAACGACAAAATCTTGATCATCGCCAGTAATAAAATGGACAAGCTTAACCATCGCCTCAAACGCGTAAAACTTACCGGAGGTGACCAATGAGTATCTTAGTCGACTTCAATAATGTACCGCAACGTGTCTTGGATTTTGAATCCAGCGGATACGACGAACGTTACAGTCAATCGCCACTTATCCGCGGTTTGGCCTACACCTTGATAGCACTCGAATGGGAAGGCACACCCGCGATACTCAGCGATGCTTTTATTCCGAAACACAAAGACAGCGACAGCTTTACAGCAACCATAGAGCGTCTTGGGTATCGCTGTGATGTGACCAAATTAAAGACACTCGAGAATATAGATAAACACCCTCAGCCATGCTTTATTGAAATAGAGAATCTAAGTGCGATTTTCTTAGGCACCAAAGATGGAAAGTTGCTGCTGTTTGATTACACGAACAACAACACCATTGAATACCCAATGTGCAAAAAGCCCTGTTTGCTGATTGCGATTAGCGAATATTCTCGTCTGTTCCGCGAGCCACCTCCGGAATCGCAAGACAGAAGCAATTGGATTAAATACGCTTTCTATCGTTATAACAATGAACTTAAAAGCCTGATCATTCTCAGCTTCGTCATCAGTATTCTCGGTGCATTGCAGCCATTCTTTATTATGAGTGTATATAACTTCGCACTGACTTCGAGCTCCGAAGCCACACTCTATTGGCTAACCTTATTCGCCATTATTGTCGGCTTCTCTGAATACTTCTTTAAGAAAATGCGGGTCAACATCATTGCCACTTCCGGTAAAGACCTCGCCGTGCACATCTCGCAAGCCGTTATATCTAAATTGCTTTGGCTACCCTATGCGATGACATCTACTGCTGGGGTCTCTTCTCAGCTAGCACGTTTGAAAGATATCGATACCTTCCGACGCTTGGTGACTGCCGAATCGACGCTCAGCTATTTTGATATGCCGTTTGTGATCGTATTTATCATCGCCATTGCTCTGATGTCTGGTACAGCGGCATTAGTGGTGATGGGTGGTTTAATCCTGATGTTAGTGTTCTGTATTTACTCTCGCTATATCTACTCGCAAGCCACATCCAAAAGTTCGCGCGCCAATGCGATGGTCTCGTATCAATGGAACGAAATCCTTCGTGGTATCAAAACAATCCAAGGCCTGCCTTTACTTCGTGTCGTTCAATCTCGATTCAGTGCATCGCATATGCAAAGCACCAGCGATGCAGAGAACGTTGCCGTGACTAACAGTAAGATTCAGGCCGCTGGTGGCAGTTTGATTCAAGTGATTGGTACAGCAAGTATCGTGACCGCGGTAATCGGCGTGATGGAAGGTACTTCTGATGCGGGTGCCATGCTCGCAACCGTTATTTTGGTTTGGAAAGCGTTAGGCCCAATCATGGGTATCTATAACTCAATTTCCAAGTTCCAATCGATCAAGGCTTCATCAGCACAGATAAACAACCTGATGTCGATGAATGACGACAAATTGACCTTAGAAAAAAGCCCACCTATTCGCCTGTTCCAAGGAAGCATTGTGGGCAGCGGTGTCAGTCACCGATATGCAGGAGCGGCGACCGGCTTAACCAACCTTGGTTTCAAAGTGCCACCCAGTGCCAAAGTGGTCATTTGTGGCCCTACGGGCTGCGGTAAAACCACCTTAATTTCAATCATTGCTGGGTTAGAAGACCGCTATCAAGGCGCTGTATCTGTCGATGGTTACAACATTAAACAGTTCAATAGCTACCGTTATCGCACATCGATTAACTACATCCCTTTCAATTTGCATATTTTTGAAGGCTCACTTGAGACCAACTTCATTTTACACAACGGACTGATTCCAACAGACAAGATGCAAGAGATGATCAGCTTCTTCGAATTAGATGAATGGCTTCCGGAAGGCTTGGCTACTCAGTTAAGCGTGGATAAATGCAAAAGTCTTCCGAATGGAATTCAACAAAAACTGCGTCTGGTACTTGGCCTAGGTAACTGTGAGCAATCTCTGATTATCATTGATGAACCGTTCAACGGTGCAGAGCAAGAAAACGCTCAATACTTTAATCGCCTGTTCTCCGATAAATTGTTGAATAAGACCGTGATTTTTTCGACTAACGACCCTGGTTTGATCGCAACATCAAACATGAGTTTAGTGTTAGAGCTGGATGGAAATTTGAAATATTTTGGCTTAACAGACAAATACTTAAACAGCTTAAGCTAAAACCTCAACGCTTAATCACAATTCGCTATTTAGGGAAATGGATATAATTGACAAATTCATAAGCGAGAGGGATGATTCGCCCCAATACCACAGGTAACAAGGAAGAATATGTACACATTCGTTGCAGACAAGCTTGATGTAGCTTACTTATCCGCAATTCCTGAAAACCACCAACTTCAGGAGTGCGATGTACCTGAAGAAGAGATGGAGCTTCGAGAGATCGTTGAGGTTTGGTATGAGTCTGCCTTCCTACCCGCTTTCAATCTTCAGAAAATAGACATTGAGAACAAAGCAGAGCTCACCATCGTACAAATGCACGTATTCAGCAATGATACGAGCACACTCGCCTTCCTACTAAAAAACAGAGTGTATCGCGCCGCACTTAACAGAATGCTCGGTATTTGGACATTAGAACCCTCTGCAAAAACCGTATTAGAGCAACTTCTTTTCGAATTAAGCCTCGATAACAATCGTCCTCATTAGTAAGCTTTTTAAGTGATTCATCAATAAGCATAAAATTAAACAAACTGCCAAACGCTATAAATTACTAATAAAAGAACGCATTTCAAAATAAGCTCTGGAATCACAAGAACTTATACCTCTCCCACACTTACGTAAAATTTACCGTTTCAAAGTTTCCATATCGGCATTTTTATTCTACTGTTTTTATATAACGACAGTTGGATGGATCCTTATATGGCGATTACGGTTTGGAATAACCTTTCAGTCAAACATAAACTCTTTGGCTTAGTTCTACTTCCCATTTCATTATTACTCTTCCTAGCAGGTAGACAGGCTTATATATTAACGACTCAGTTAACCGATTTTGAACGAACCAATCAGTTATCTGTCTATCTTCAAGATATTTCTATTTTGTATAGAAGTACCTTAGCCTCTAGCCCTGAAGAGTTTGCTACTCAAAGCAACCAAGTAAAGGCAGAACTTAAAAACCTGTCTCCCATCATTTTTTTAGACGCATCTGGTGAAATGAATCAACTTGTTGCCGATTTCAGCGAAGCGACCTTATCGACGATGCAAGTGACTGACACTTACGATAAATTGGATGCCCTCGAATGGCAGAGCGATTTATACAAGCAACTGTTACTTGAAGTAGAGAAAGTCCCTTTTGAAAACACTAAACGTGAAATTCAACAGCACCTCACTGCCCTTCAACAACTTGAGTGGTTGATGTTTTGGTCGAACGAAGAGTTCAAGCTTGGTAGTTCACTGATTGAGATCTTCCAAATCAGCCAAGAGTACGACCCAGAACTCGCCGAACAGATCAAAACCTTGAGTGAAAGACAGCAATTGTTCTTAGAGCGCTTTGTTTCATTGAACGCCAACGAACATCAAGTTTCTTTGATGGTTGAAGTGTTTCGAAATGATGTGTTCGCTCAAAGCCAAGAGATAAGAAGCGCGCTACTCGACCTAAATACAATCAGCCAACTGACGCCACAAGAAGTGTCTGTCGGCTTAGAAGCGATGAGCGCACGGCTCAACTTATTACAAAGCCTTGGCGGCGTAATCAAGCAAGAGTTTCAACAAGAAGTTGAGCAAGCCATCTATGACGCGCAAATACAACGAACCCTGTTTATTTCAATCGTCGCTTTGCTGGCAGCGATTGTTATGGGTTTAACTCTTAGCTTGGCGAGACAAGTCACTAACAACCTTAATTTGGTGTTAGCTTTCTTAAAAAGCGAAAATGATGACACGCGCCCTTCTTTAGATAAATTAATCCAAGGTAAAGATGAACTCAGTCTGTTTGCTCAGCAAGTTGAACGATTGACCATCGAACGAGAGCTCGCGAAAGAGAGATTGACGGTAGCAAAAGAAGACGCAGAGAGAGCCAAAGAGGATGCCGAACACGCGAAAGACAACGCAATACAAGCCAGCAAAGCAAAAAGTAGCTTCTTGGCCAACATGTCTCATGAAATTCGCACCCCGCTCAATGGTGTTATTGGTATTTCGGAAATCCTCGCAGATACGCCGCTTACACCGACACAACGTGACTATGTTGATACGATCGAAACTTCATCCCAACTGCTCCTTAGCTTAATCAACGATATCTTAGACTTCTCTAAAATTGAGTCTGGCATGCTATTAATCAGCCCGCATTCTGCATCGATTAGAGAGTCGATATACGACATCGCCTCTATTGTGGCACCAAAAGCGAAAGAACAAAGAATATCGATTAACGTTGATATCAGCCCAGATACACCAGCACGCGTGATGATAGACGATCACCGTTTAAGACAGATCTTGATGAACTTTATGTCGAATGCGGTGAAGTTTACGGCTGAAGGTGGCGTCACATTATCAATTCAAACGCTCAACAAAGCAGATAACAATGCCACCATTCGATTTGCTGTACGAGATACGGGTATTGGTATCGCTTCACTGCAACAAAAACAGATATTTGAACCGTTCGCTCAAGAAGACGATTCAACCACACGTCAATTTGGTGGTACTGGTCTTGGTCTAGCCATCAGTACACAGTTGGTAGAGCTGATGGGTGGTCAAATTCAACTCGACTCCGTCAAAGGTGAAGGAAGCTGTTTCTACTTCGACTTGGTATTGCCTGTTGACTTGATACTGCCAAAACCAAGTACAGCAACGGCTGATATTTATGTGCTGGGTAACGAAAACATGCTCTCCGAGCGAATCGAGTCCGACCTTAACCTTTATGGTTTGAAGGTTACCGATAAAACGAATGATATAACGGCAATTACAGAGCAGCTCTCCACTCAAAAACACACTAAACCTATTACTGTTGTTTTCGCCGAAGATGACGCATTCCTAGCTAATACCCACGCAGATAACTTAGAAAAGCTGCACCAAAACGGCATCACTATCTGTTTGATACGTTCCTTCTTAAGTGAGCCAGCGAATCTTGGTGACAGCGTTACTGCACAAGTCGCACAGCCCCTACTCGGCTTGCGTTTAATTAAAGCTATTGAGCTTTGTGATACACGAGGTTTGGCGGAACTATCAGAAGCAAGCCAGACATCAGTCGAGATCCAACACAAAATCCTCATCGTTGAAGACAACAAGATCAACCAAAAAATTGCTGGTCTTCATGTCGGTAAAAGTGGTTTTGAATTCGAGTTCGCTAATAATGGTCAAGAAGCTGTGGACATGTTCACCGCTAATCCTCATTACGCGGTGATACTCATGGACTGCATGATGCCGGTTATGGATGGCTTTGATGCAACAAGCAACATCCGAAGAATTGAAAAAGAAACAGAAGCGACGCGACGCATCCCTATCATTGCATTGACCGCCAGTGTCATCGATGACGATATTCAGAGGTGTTTCGACGTTGGTATGGATGACTATGTACCAAAACCATTCAAGTTCGAAATGCTTAAAGAGAAAGTACTCACCGCGGTAGAAGCTATGCCACTACCAGCTTCCTATAAAGCTCAACCTAAGAAACAACCTGCAACTGTCACTCCAATTATCAACGGGGCTGCGACCAAACGTACTTTGCCTGAAGAAGCGGAACAAAACGCAATTCCGAGCAAATCAGAGAGAATCTTGCTAGTCGAAGACAACCGCGTCAATCAAAAAGTAGCTTCTATCATGCTGAAGAAGGCCGGATATGCCTTTGAAATTGCAGACAACGGACAAATTGCCGTTGATATGTACCAGAACGACAGTAGCTTCGACATTATTTTGATGGATTGCATGATGCCTGTTATGGACGGTTTCACGGCAACTAAGGAGATTCGAGAACACGAGAAAAACCAAGGCTTAAGCAAAACTCCTATTATCGCGTTAACCGCTAGTGTTATCGATGATGATATTCAAAAGTGCTTTGATTCCGGAATGGATGGATACGTAGCGAAGCCCGTAAGAAAAGAAAAGCTATTCCATCAAATAGAAAGTGCGACTTGTTAGGAGATACCTCATGGATTGGATTAGAACAATAAAAACACTTCCCCGCAGAGTCATGTTGCCAGTCGCGGTAGGGCTATTAGGAAGCTTGCTTTTTCTAAGCCCTGCTCACGCCGCTGAAGATTATGCCATATTTTCTTTAGACTCCGGATTTGAAGAGATATCAATAAACAAAGCGCGAAAGCTCTATAGAGGGAAAACTAAGCACCTCAATGGCAA
Organism: Vibrio sp. 10N.261.51.F11; assembly: GCF_041471665.1. Lineage (NCBI taxonomy): Bacteria > Pseudomonadati > Pseudomonadota > Gammaproteobacteria > Vibrionales > Vibrionaceae > Vibrio > Vibrio sp. 10N.261.51.F11. The sequence goes on from NZ_JBFROW010000009.1 coordinate 14,435, forward strand.
ACGTGTTGAACTGTCTGATTGGCCTGAGAACAGTGCCGAAAGAGAGGACTTTTATCAGCTTTTGCTTGGAAAAAATGCCGCTCAAATGAATGCACACTGGGCTGGTTTATCTTTTTCAGGAAAAGCGCGTTATCCAAGAGAAATCAAAACGGCGTCAACCGACAGCTTAGTCGACTGGCTTGATGACAAACCAAACCGTATTGGTTACTCCCCACTCTCTTCGGTTCCTCAAAATGCCAACGTTCTCTACGTTATAAGTTCGGAGAAATAATATGAAAAGAATAATTACGTCAGTGTTATGTGCCTCAATGGCCTCTCCGGCTTTTGCGAATATCGAACTTACCGATAATTTATCCTTGAGTGGCTTTGGCTCAACGTCTTGGGCAACATCGGATAACGATAATCCATTAATCATCAACCGCGGTTTTACTGATGAGAGCTGTTACGACTGTGATACCACATTTGGTGTTCAACTCGATTACTTCTACAACTCATTCAAAGCTTCCGTGCAAGTTGTCAAGCCACCCCAATATGATTGGAGTGAGCCGCAGCTAGAGTGGGCTTACTTAGGTTATGAATTTAATGACTTTGATGTCAGCATTGGTCGATTACGACTACCATTATTCCTTGCCTCTGAGTACTACTATGTGGGCCAAGCCTATATGACAGCAAGGCCACCGACAGAGGTGTATAACAGCGTTCTCGGAGTCACAGCTTTCAACGGTATAAAAGTGAGCTGGACTCATGATGTCAGTGACGAAGCTACTCTTTTACTTACTCCGTTTATCGGCATAAAAGATAAAAATGACGTAGATTTCAACTCGACTACAAAACTGGAATTTGAAACCAATCGCATGCTCGGCGCAAATCTGCAGCTAAGCGGTGATAGCTACCGTTGGAATTTATCTTTCCTAGATTCAAATTTCGATCAGATTGTTATCACAACAATTCCCGGAGTACCGACCCCATTCAGAACTGAGCAAGATAACCAGCATATACAACTTTGGTCATTAGGAGCAGAATACGAACTGGGTCAATTTGTTTTGACAAGTGAAGGACAGATCAGTGACATCTCGTCCTCGATGTACGCTAGTTTGGGCTACAGACTAGATTTATTCACTCCATACGTCGTTTACGGAGCAGAGTTTGATTCTCACGAACACCTAACAGGAAACAGCTACCTAATTGGTGTGGATTACGATGTGTTACCTAACGTCTCCATCAATGGCGAAGTGCAATATTTTGAGGCTCGTAAAGCAAACGGTGCCTTTGTTGAGAATTTCAATGCACTTACTGGTTTTGATGACAAAGATGCCGTCCTTTATACGATCATGTTGAGTTTCGTCTTCTAACCCAAATCCTTTTCCAATTACGCCAGACGAAACTGGCGAAGAGTTTATGGTAAGTGCAACGAATCCATATGTAAGCAGCACTGGGTATTCGGTACTCAAGCAAGGAGGTAATGCAGTCGATGCAATGGTGGCGATGCAGATGACAATGTCGGTGGTTGAACCGGATATGACTGGGATTGGCGGCGGTACTTTTGCGCTGTTTTACCAAAAAGACAAAGACCAAGATTGATCGCACCAAACCTTATGACCCAACGGGTTTGCTCGTCGAAAAGAAAACCTACGCCGAAATGTTAGTACCAGAGTTCATGCAGCTTGGTTATCCGGTGCATGTCATTCCAGTCGTCAGTGGCTTGAATGCCATTGAAGTCAAAGATGGCAAGATCTATGGCGCGACCGACAGACGCCGTGCATCAAGCTCTATGGGTGAATAATAAAACGAAATGGGCAAGTAACAGGCTTGCCCTTATTTTGTCTTTAGTTGCTTGAACCTCGTCTAAGCAGTTCATGGATGCGAAAAAGCCAGTCGAACGTGTCGACTGGCTTTTCATTATAGGCTTCGCTAATTACTCATTAGGATATTATGAGCTTGGCGCTACTCGTTTATCTTTCAACTGATCAATAACATAGTCAGGAGCTACTTTACCTAGCTCACCTAAGCAATCATCGGTCTTTTCATTTCCGTAGCGCACATAGATATCGCATACCGCGTATAGCTGCTCTGGAGAACCAGAGATCAAATATGCTTTCTCGAACGATTTAGTCGACTTGTCGATATCCAACTCTTCTTGTAATACCCCATTTAGGTACCAGTAGTAGCTGTTATCTTTCGCTAGCTTCGCTGCCACTTCAATCTCTTTGGCTGCCGCAGTTTTGTCTTCAAGGCGAACCAGAGTCAACGATTTCGAATAATGCAGAGCGGCGTTGTTTGGCACGCTCTCCAAACCACGATCTAATACTTCGACTGCTTGCTTATCTTTGTTCTGAGCTCGAAAATTATCTGCGTAGCTCAACCAAACTTGCGCTTCTTTTGGATGCGTATTGATCAGCTCTAGATAAACCGTTTCCGCCTTATCCCAGTCATTGTGCCAACGAAGCACATCAGCAAACAGTAATTGGTACTTTTCAGATTCTTGCGTTTCCAAGAAGCTAATAAGCTCTATGACTGGTGGTTCAATTTGTGCTTTCTGCTCGTCATCCAATGCATTGAAGTCACGGACTAGGTTTGACGTTGCCGTATGGCGAACCATGGTATCGCTGTCTTTTAGCAAGGGTGAAACTAACGCCCAGCGATGTTCAAGTTGGTAAGGTTCAGAACCGATAACCGCCGCTTCACGAACTTCAGGGTTTTGATCTTTTAAGCCTCTTGCCACCGCCACCAGCGCATTTTGGCTTGGATATGAAGCAAGCTCTTGCAGTGCACCAGTACGATTTTCAACAGATTGATTCTGATCTTGTGCCATGTAAGACAACTGTTGAATGCGGGTTTGAGTGTCCGTCATTTCAAGCACTTGATTGATATTTTGTGCTGGCGCGTCAACCGTTTGTTGAACGCTATTCGCAGCCATCGCAGACGTTGAAATTAATGCGGACGTTGAAATCAATAAAGCAACAGCCGTCGCTAAACTCTTCTTCATCATAGTATTACCTTAAACTGGAGAACTTAGCCTGTCCTTAGACTCGTATCTGATTAAATTTATCTTGGACCTGTTGACCCAAAAAACGAGTTAAAACTTGGTCTCGAACGTAGTTTGTTGCGCCTGTTTTGCACGATGTGCCATCAATACTGAGTCACTGAATTTGCCATGAGCAACCGGATGCCCCATCGCACGAGCGATATAAGCCATCGACTTGTCGACATGAGAAAAGAACTTGTGCCAACCAGCACATAAGTAGTTCAAACCCGGTTCACCTACACGAGTTTTGATAAAGCGGTTCTTAGGGCACTCACCATGACAAGCGAACTTGTAATCACACTGCTGACATTGACTGGTCAGTGTACGGGATTTAGCAAAACCAAACTTTTGCTGTGGTGCGCTGTACGCCAAATCATCAAGTTTCTCGTGATGAATATTGCCAATCTTGTATTCAGGGTAAACATAATGGTCGCATGAAAATACGTCGCCATTTGGCTCCATTGCCAAGCCCTTTCCGCATATCTCATTCAAGGTACACAGTGGGTTCGGACGCCCAATCCATGTTTCTACGCTCGCTTCAAAATACTGAACAAACACCTTGCCGATGTCGTTCTTGGCCCACTCGTCAAACACAGAAATCAAGAAGTTACCCCAAGCCAAGTCCGACACACACCACGATTCCATGATTGAATCTTTATGGCCGGGGATCAGGCGTTTGTCGCCTTGTTTAAGCTGCTCGCTTACTTGGGATGTTTGTGGTGCAACCGTTCTAAAGGTTTTTTGCTCAACGATAGGGATAAACTGCATTTGTGGCGACTTCACCACATCACGTAAGAATCGGTACACTTCTAGTGCATTTTGACTGGTCAGGTTATTCACACAGGTAAGCGTTGCGAATTTCACTTGGTGCTTGTGCAACAGCTCAACAGCCGCCATCACTTGTTTGAACGTACCACGACCGGCTCGGTTAGTACGGTAGGCGTTATGCAGCATCTCTGGGCCATCAATACTTAAGCCGACCAAGAAGTTATTCTTTGCTAAGAACTGTCCCCAATCGTCATTCAGTAACGTGCCATTGGTTTGTAAGTCGTTTGAAATCAATACACCTTCAGGTTGGTACTTCTTCTGTAGTTCAACCACACGTTCAAAATAGGCCAAACCAAGCATGGTAGGTTCACCACCCTGCCATGAGAAGATAATTTCTGGCGTGTTTTGACCTTCGATGTATTGTCGGATGTAGGTTTCTAACGTCTCATCATCCATTCTTGGAGAACTGCCTTTCTTGTACTCCAACAAATCTTGCTTACTTAGGTAGTAACAATATTTACAGTCAATGTTGCATGCTGCGCCAATCGGCTTAGCCATGACATGCAAGCGCTTAGACGCTTTACCGTTATATTGTGGACCTTGAGTAATATGCATGATTTACCTACCTATTTTAGTATTCTGGACCCATCATAATTCCTATTCGAACAGGTGACATGTTATACCCTTTATAACCAATAGGAATGACCTTAAACGTTAGAATTAGACCCTATTTCGAACATCTGAGGCACGTGATGAAATTTCTTAATTACAAACAGTTAGCAACAATTAGCAGCGTCACCATGACTATCCTTCTGAGTGGCTGTGCAAGCGTGCCTACACACCCCATCGCCCAACAAATTGACCAAGAGATGGTGTTGGTTGAAGGCGGCACATTCACCATGGGGTCGAACGGTCCAGAAGCGACCAAAGCAGAGCGTCCTGCACGTAATGTAACTGTAGATAGTTTCTATATTGCGAAGTTTGAGGTGACTCAAGAATTGTTCGAATCGGTGATGGGTTCATCTCTCAGTTATTTCCAAAACCCACAAGTTCCGGTTAATAACCTTAGTTGGCAGCAAGCAAACTATTTTGTTGAGCAGTTGAATGAATTAACGGGTGAAGAATACCGTCTGCCTACTGAAGCTGAATGGGAATTTGCAGCCAAAGGTGGCAATAAAAGTAAAGGCTATACTTACAGTGGTTCCAATAACTTAGATGATGTTGCGTGGTACTCAGCAAATTCTAAAAATAGCGCACATCCAGTCGGGCTAAAGAAACCAAATGAACTAGGCTTATATGACATGACAGGAAACGTGGGCGAGTTTGTTATCGATGCCTTCGATGACACCTTCTACCGATTCGGTCCAACAGACAACCCTAACAACGCAAAACACAGCGACGTCGGTTTATCACACAAATCGGTTCGCGGTGGCAGCTTTGCTTATGACGAAAATGAATCTGAAAGTTACCGTCGTGACTTCGCAAGCCAATCGATCACTATGTCAGATATGGGGCTGCGTTTAGTTAAGGATGTGAACTAGCTAACGAAGCGAACTAACTAAAGATGCCGAAGGTTATGGTTCACTAATCGTCACCAACAATACTAAAAATACGATTCGCACTGCACACACGTTACAAATCTGGCCAAACGTTGGAAACCTGACCAAACATTAGAACTCAGCGGCAACAGTGAATAAGGAAACTCTATGCAATACACCAAGCTTTCAGGACTAACCCTCGCGTTACTCTGCGCTCTCCCAGCTTCAGCTGAGGAAAAGCCAAATCTAGTCCTTCAAATCACGGTAGATGGCCTGCGCGCAGATCTAATCGAACGATATAAGCACAACTTCGGTGAAGGCGGTTTCCGGTACTTAATGGATGATGGTACCTACTACACCAACGCAAACTACCAACATGGCAACACGGAAACGATCGTGGGCCATGTGTCGCTTGCAACAGGTGCTCCACCGAGCGTACACGGCATGGTAGGTAATGTTTGGTATGACCGTAGCGAAGAACGTTTGGTGTATAACGTAGAAGACGGTAACTACCAAATGCTGACCTCTGGTGCAGGTGTCGATAAAGCAACAGAGATCGACCCAACGCAGAAGACAGCACAAGGCGATGGCCGCTCTCCAGAGCCAATACTCTCCACCACGTTTGGTGACGAACTGACGATTTCCAATAGTGGCAAATCAAAAGTATTCGGTGTATCAGTGAAAGACCGCGGCGCAATCTCATTGGCAGGACACAGTGGTAAAGCCTTCTGGTTCTCCAAAGCACAATCGGAGTTTGTCACCAGTAACTATTACTATGACGAGTATCCAGATTGGGTATCACGCTGGAACGAGAAAGCGATTGCTGCTCAGTATTCCAAACAGAAATGGGAGCTCTCATTACCGCGTGATAAATACACGTTGCAAGAACACGATACCGAACACAAAGTGAAACTCGGTGACTTCCAACGCACCTTCCCTCATCCTTATGGCCCGGCAAGTTACAAGTACTACAGCACAACGCTAACCGTTAGCCCTGCTGGTGACGAAATCACGGAAAACTTCGCTAGCACCTTGTTGATGCAAGAGAAGCTTGGCCAAGGCGACGTGACCGATTATCTGTCAGTGAGTTTCTCATCAAATGACTACGTGGTGCACCTTTACGGCCCTGAAAGCCTAGAAACAGAAGACAACCTTATCCGACTTGATAAGACTCTCGCTAAGCTTTTCAAAACCGTGGATAACCAAGTCGGGCTAGAAAACACATTGATTGTGCTGTCTGCCGACCACGGTGTACCTGAATCTTCACCTGCGGCAAATGCGCTTGGTTTCAATCAAGCTCAATACTTCAATAAAGACACACTACTCTCGAGTGGTGTTGAGAAACGATTGAAGGATGAATTTGGTTTAACCAAAGACGCGATTCGCTTGTACGCACAACCTTACATCTATCTGAATCATGATCTGATCGCTGAGAAGAAGCTTGATCTGGCTAAGGTCCAAGAAGCTATTGCGGATGAAATTGCAAAAGTGAAAGGTGTTGCGTTTGCTGTATCAAGTAGTGACATTGCGGCTAACCGAGTACCGGATACGCATGTGATGCAGCTAATTAAAAACAACTACCACCCTGCTCGTTCTGGTGACGTGTATGTGGTATTTGCACCGCGTAGTTACATTAACGACATGGAAGGCCTTCAAATAGCCTCTACACATGGCTCGCCATGGAAGTACGATACGCATGTGCCTGTAATCTTCGCAGGCTACGACGTTGAAGCTCAGAAGATCTCGCGGGCAATCACGCCATACGACATTGCGCCAACACTTTCGAACAAACTAGGGATAACCCAACCAAGCGGGTCAATCGGAGAAGTGCTGCAAGAGATCACTGAGTAGACTCAATCTCTAAGGTTTCGTGAGCTAGATTTCGAATCCAGCACCCACTCAATAAAAGAGCCGTTTATCTGTTTCTGACTCACTAGGTCGAAACAAATAAGGTTCATCGCGCATTAGCGGGAACTAAAAACAAAAACGGTAGTAAGTGACATGGTTTAGTCGCCAAACAAAAATCATACACAAACTACCGTTTTCATGCCGAATCATACTTTCCTATCTTCATTCTGGGAAGGCTTTCAAATAGTAAAGTCTCACCAGACAGCATCACTTATTACCCTGACTCTTAAACCTAACTCTGAGGCTAAGTGCCTTTGTGGTCTTGAAGCCGAAGCTATCCATGAGTATCAATGGCGTCATGTGAAAGAGGCCATGTTGCTCGGTGTTCCTGTGGAGCTTTGCGTTCAAACTCGAAGAATTAAGTGTCGTGAATGCGGCATAAAAACAGAGTCTCTATCTTGGTTAGAGCCTTATGCTCGTATAACGAAGCGCCTAAAAAGTTATATAGAACAACTGCTGCCTCTTCTTCCCATTAAGCATATCTCCCAGTTAACGAGCGTACATTGGCACACCATTAAAGAGATAGATAAACGCCGACTTCGACAAGTGGTGCCGTCAGTGAAATGGGAGGGGCTAAGGCAACTCGTCATGGACGAGTTCGCTATCTTTAAAGGACATCGGTATGCCACGGTCATTGCTGACGCTAAGACTCACCAAGTCATTTGGATAGGGTTAGGCCGTAGCCGCAAGGACATACGACCGTTCTTCGAGCTGTTAGGCAAGCATGGCAATAATATCGAAGCGGTCGCGATGGACATGAATACGGCTTTTGACCTTGAAGTTCAAGCGCATTGCCCGAACGCAAAAATCGTTTACGACTTATTCCATGTTGTCGCTAAGTTCGGTCGTGAGGTCATGGATAGAGTCAGAGTCGA
>NZ_JBFROW010000010.1:0-90469 GCF_041471665.1 Vibrio sp. 10N.261.51.F11
GGTGCTCGATGATGTGCCAACCATCACTGATACGACGGTTGCGAGTACGTTTGTCGTTGATGAAGGCGATTTAGGCTCTGTTATCGCTCAGGCGGCAGGCTCGTTTGTTACCACGGAAGGTGCAGACCAAGTAGAGGCTTACGAACTACGTAATATCTCGACTCTGGAATCGACGCTATCGTCGGGCAATGAAGGTATTAAGATCACTGAGATCACAGGTGCGGCTAACACGACCACCTACCAAGGCGCAACGGACCCAGGCGGAACGCCAATTTTTACATTAGTGCTGACTGATGACGGTGCTTATACGTTTACTTTACTTGGCCCTCTCAATCACGCTACGACACCAAATAACCTCGATACATTAACAATACCGTTTGATGTTGTGGCCGTTGATGGTGACGGCGATGATTCTAACCAATATGTATTGCCAATTGAGGTGCTCGATGATGCGCCAACCATCACTGATACGACGGTTGCGAGTACGTTTGTCGTTGATGAAGACGATTTAGGCTCTGTTGTCGCTCAGGCGACAGGTGCATTTGTTACGACTGAAGGTGCCGACCAAGTTGAGGTTTACGAACTGCGTAATGTCTCAGCGCTTGAAGCGACATTGACCTCTGGAACTGAAGCGATTTCTATTACAGAAATCACAGGTGCTGCTAACACAACGACCTATCAAGGTACGACGACAAGTGGAACGCCAATCTTCACGTTGGCATTAGGTGATGATGGCTCCTATACCTTTACATTGTTAGGTCCTCTGAACCATCCAACAAGCCCGAACTCCAATACCTTAACGATTCCATTCGATGTCGTTGCCGTTGATGGTGATGGCGATGATTCTAATCAGTATGTATTGCCAATCGAGGTGCTCGATGATGTGCCTGTTATGACGGCGCCGACCGGTGAAACCGTTGTCGATGAAGACGATCTTACTGGCATTGGTTCAGATCAATCTGAAGACACAATTATCAACGGACTGTTCACGGTCGATGAAGGCGCCGATGGTGTTGTGAAGTATGAGTTGGTCGATGAAGATTTGGTTCTGACTGGCTTAACCTCTGATGGAGAAAGTTTAGAGTGGCAAGCTGTTTCACAAAGCGGCACAACATTTACTTACGTTGCTCAAACAGCAACGAGTAATGAAGCAGTGTTCGAAATTATTTTCGATACCTCAGATAACAGCTATCAATTCGAATTGTTTAAACCACTTAAGCACCTTGATGGCGCGGGTGAAAACGCGATTAACCTTAACTTCTCTGTTGTAGCTGAAGACTTCGACCAAGATAAATCGAATGCGATCGATTTGAAGATCACGGTGACGGATGATGTGCCAACCATCACTGATACGACTATTGCTAGTACGTTTGTCGTTGATGAAGACGATTTAGGCTCTGTTGTCGCTCAGGCGACAGGCTCGTTTGTTACCACTGAAGGTGCAGACCAAGTAGAGGTTTACGAACTGCGTAATGTCTCAGCGCTTGAAGCGACATTGACCTCTGGAACTGAAGCGATTTCTATTACAGAAATCACAGGGGCGGCTAACACAACGACCTATCAAGGTACGACGACAAGCGGGACTCCTATCTTCACGCTCGCGCTAGCGAATGATGGCTCTTATACGTTTACGTTGTTAGGTCCTCTGAACCATCCAACAAGCCCGAACTCCAATACCTTAACGATTCCATTCGATGTCGTTGCCGTTGATGGTGATGGCGATGATTCTAACCAATATGTATTGCCAATCGAGGTGCTCGATGACACGCCAGTAATGACGGCGCCAACGGGTGAAGCGGTTGTCGATGAAGACGATCTTACTAGTATTGGTTCAGATCAATCTGAAGACACCATTATTAATGGACTATTTACGATTGATGAAGGTGCCGATGGCGTTGTGAAGTATGAGTTGGTTAATGAAACTTTGGTTCTTACTGGCTTAACCTCCGATGGAGAAAGCTTAGAGTGGCAAGCTGTGTCACAAAGCGGCACAACATTTACTTACGTTGCTCAAACAGCAGCGAGTAGTGAAGCGGTATTCGAAATTATCTTCGATACCTCAGATAACAGCTATAAATTCGAATTGTTTAAACCACTTAAGCACCTTGATGGCGCGGGTGAAAACGCGATTAACCTTAACTTCTCTGTTGTAGCTGAAGATTTCGACCAAGATAAATCGAATGCGATCGATCTGAAGATCACGGTGATGGATGATGTGCCAACCATCACTGATACGACGGTTGCGAGTACGTTTGCCGTTGATGAAGGCGATTTAGGCTCTATTGTCGCTCAGGCGACAGGCTCGTTTGTTACCACTGAAGGTGCAGACCAAGTAGAGGTTTACGAACTACGCAATATCTCAACGCTGGAAGCGACGCTATCGTCGGGCAATGAAGGTATTAAGATCACTGAGATCACAGGTGCCGCTAATACGACTACCTACCAAGGGGCAACGGACCCAGGTGGAACGCCAATTTTTACACTAGTACTGACTGATGACGGTGCTTATACCTTTACCTTGCTTGGCCCTCTCAATCACGCTACGACACCAAATAACCTCGATACATTAACAATACCGTTTGATGTTGTTGCTGTTGATGGTGATGGCGATGATTCTAACCAATATGTATTGCCAATTGAGGTGCTCGATGATGCGCCAACGATCACTGATACGACGGTTGCGAGTACATTTGTCGTTGATGAAGAAGATTTAGGCTCTGTTGTCGCTCAGGCGACAGGTGCATTTGTTACGACTGAAGGTGCAGACAAAGTTGAGGTTTACGAACTACGCAATATCTCAACTCTAGAAGCGACGCTATCGTCTGGCAATGAAGGTATTAAGATCACCGAGATCACAGGTGCTGCTAACACGACCACCTACCAAGGTGCAACTGACCCAGGCGGAACGCCAATTTTCACATTAGTGCTGACTGATGATGGTGCTTACACGTTTACCTTGCTTGGACCTCTCAATCACGCCACGACACCGAGCAACCTCGATACACTAACAATACCGTTTGATGTTGTTGCTGTTGATGGTGATGGCGATGATTCTAACCAATATGTATTGCCAATCGAGGTGCTAGACGATGCGCCAGTAATGAGTGCGCCGACGGGTGAAACGGTTGTCGATGAAGACGATCTTACTGGTATTGGTTCCGATCAATCTGAAGACACCATTATTAATGGCCTGTTCACTGTCGATGAAGGCGCGGATGGTGTTGTGAAGTATGAACTGGTTGATGAAGATTTGGTTCTGACTGGCTTAACCTCCAACGGAGAAAGTTTAGAGTGGCTTGCTGTTTCACAAAGCGGCACAACATTTACTTACGTTGCTCAAACTGCAACGAGTAATGAAGCTGTGTTTGAGATTATTTTCGATACCTCGGATAACAGCTATCAGTTTGAATTGTTTAAACCACTTAAGCACCCTGATGGCGCGAATGAAAACGCAATTGACCTTAACTTTTCTGTTGTTGCAGAAGATTTTGATCAAGACCAATCAAACGCGATCGATTTGAAAATCACGGTGACTGATGATGTTCCATTGGTGACAACTCAATCGATCACACGAATTGAAGGCCAGGGCTATGGTAATTCCAAAGTTGACATGTTTGCTAATGCGACGGATGTCGGCGCGGATGGCGCGGTACTGAGTCGAATTGAGGGCATTACCAGTAATGGTGCAGATATTGTTTTCCGTACAGGAAACAGCGGGCCGTACAGCAGCAGTTTCGATTTAAATAGCGGTAGTCAACAAGTACGAGTGTACGAACAAACCGACGATGGTAGTGGTGGCGTGGACACCCGTGAGCTAGGGCGTTTGCGTATCAACTCAAATGGCGAGGTTGAATTTAGAGCTAACGGCTATCTCGATCATGACGGCCTAGACACCATCGATTTTTCGATTAATGTGATTGCGACGGATGGCGATTTAGATACCTCTGAAACACCGTTAGATATAACGATTACTGATAGGGACTCTACAAGAATCGCTCTGAAAGTGACGACCTTCGAGGATGCGGGTAGAGACTCAACCATACCTTATGCAACAGGCGATGAGCCGGCTCTTGAGAATATTCAAGATAACCAAAATGGTTTGCCTAATGCGCCAGCTCAAGTTGCGCTGCAAGTTAGTCTGTATGACCAAGATAACGCTGAATCTATTGGCCAGTTGACGATTAAAAGCCCGAACGGAGGTGATAGTCATCAAGGTACTTTTTATTACTTTGATGGTGCTGACTACATTGAATTAGTGCCTGAGTCAAATGGGAGCATTATATTTGGTCCTCCTCAACTCGAACAAAGCTTTGCTCCAAATCCGAATGAGCCAAGACAAACTATTGCGACGATAGACAACTTGTTCTTTGTTCCGGACCAACACGCTAGTTCGGATGAAACTGGTGGGCGCGTTCGTTATGAGCTAGAAATTGAGAAAAATGGCAATACGGATCACACCGTTAACTCAAACTTCAGAATCGAGATTGAAGCGGTAGCGGATATTGCAACGTGGGATGACGCCAACAGTACTTATCAGTATCAAGTGAATGAAGATGAAGACAATGTTACGTTGCAGCTGAATGCTGAATCGCAAGATAACAGCAATACTGAGACGATTACCTATGAACTTGAAGCGATTCAGGGTGATGGGAAGTTTGAGTTACTTGATCAAAATGGCAATGTGTTAACGCCTGTTAATGGTGTTTATATCATCGCATCTGCTGATATTAATAGCACAGTCGTTAACCCAATCGACAACTTCTCTGGACAAATTGAGTTCAAAGCGACGGCAATTACGGAAGAGACGCTTAACCCATACGATGATTCAGCGAACGGCGGGTTAGACAAAACGACCGCTCGCTCTGTTGAGCAAAACATTATCATTGATGTGACTGCCGATGCGGACCCTGGGTCGTTCAGTGTTAACCGGATTCGTATTAACGAAGACAATATTGATGACCCAGACTACCTAGGTCCTCTGGACAACAAAGATGCCTTCATGCTAGACGAAGTCATCACAATGAACGGTTCAGTGGACACTGATGGTTCAGAAGAGCTATTTGTTCGTATCAGTAATATTACCGAAGGGGCGGTGCTTTATTTCCTTGGAACTACGACCCCAGTTCCTACAATCACTATTAACGGTATTGATTATCAGGAAGTGGCGTATTCCGATCTCGCCAACGTAGAGATTGTTCCGACTAAACACAGCAATGTCGATTTTACTTTTGATGTAACCGGTGTGGTTAAAGACACTGCGAACCTCTCTACTGGTGCACAAGTTGATGAAGAAATCCTAGGAACTAAAACGGTTAACGTTGAGGTTAAAGGGGTTGCAGATATTCCTTATGGAGGTACAAACGGTACGGCTTGGACAGCAATCACCGATGGCACAACACCTGGTGTTCAAACCACGATCCAAGAGAGCCAGAATGGAGACAGCTACGCCGAGCTTGATTTCACCGTGTTGTCGGGAGAGAGAAGACCTGATCCTGCAGCAGTAGATCAAACCCCATTACCTGACGATGGTTCAGAATCCATAACCGTTATCCTCTCGGGTATTCCTGATGGCGTTATTCTGGAAGACGGTGACGGTACCGTTATTGACCTTAACTTTGTCGGTTACGAAACCGGTCCGGGTGGTAGCCCCGATCTTTCTAAACCTATCTACGAAGCGAACATCACTGACGCAGGTAAAACCTCAGGAATCCGCATCAGACCTGTCGATTCTTCAACAGAGAACATTCACATTCAGGGTAAAGTGATCGTGACTGAGAATGACGGTCATACGCTTACGTTTGACCAAGAAGTGCGAGTGTTAGTCGAACCTAGAATCGATACCTCAGCGACGTACAGCACAGTCACTAATGGCGATGAAGATACGGCGATCAGTATTGATTGGCACCCAGAGGGTACTGATTATATTGATGATGATGAGCATTTCACTTCTATTGTGATCAGTGCCATTCCGACAGATGTTGAAAGTGTTGTGGTTAATGGCGATGTAACTTGGGTTTACGATGCTTCAGCAGGCACTTTAACCATTACGCCGAAGAGTGGACAGACGGCAGAAGAGTTTACTCAAATTGCACTGAACAATAATTTTATTCAGATCACACCTGAACAAGACTCGAGCACCGACTTTACGCTTAATACGGTTGTCATGATCGAAGAGCGAGATCATGAGTATGTTGATGCGACTGATCCTGGTCAGGGCATCGCTACCGCGACAATCACGGGCTCGATTGATGTTATCGTACGTCCAGTCGTTGAGCCGAAAGACGCTAGCAACAAGCTTATCGTCGATGATGTGCTGGGTACTGGAGCACTAGCAACCGTAGTTGCTGATGCAAACACTGGCGTGCTTAAGTTCACAACCAACAGCGATAATACATCGGTTACGGATGAGTTCGTCATTCGATATCAAGAAACAGATGCTTCGTCCGCTATCGAAGAAGTTGACCAGTTAGTTATTGAATTAACAAACGTGGACGGTTCGGAGCTATCAGATGCTGTACTCAATCAACTGCTCGTTATTGGCGCTGCTTATGAAGGCAATGGGCGCTGGGTTGTAACGAATGAAGACATATTTAGCATCAGTGCATCGAACGGCCTTGTTCTTCCTTCAGGAAACAGCGGGGCAGGAGGGTTCAATGACATCAAGATGGATATCTTTAGCACGGTAATAGACCGAGGTGATGGTGCTGAGGTTGAGTCATCTACGGCCGCTCGTAGGGACGGAGAAGTCACTCTGTCATTCCCTCAAGTGGTGGCTGGGAGTACTAAGGTTGCAGCCGATATTGATATAACACCAGACAGTGTTGTTGATGCGATTGAGGACACCCAGTTAGATCTAGGTACGGCATTGAATGGTTTAATTACTTTCTCGGGCGAAGATGACTCAACTGATCAAGTGACCATCATTATTGATGACAGTGTGACCATTAATCCAGGAGCGGTGAACGAAGTCACCTTCCCAATTAGTTTATCGGGAAGCAGCGACCTAGACTTTGTTAATGGCAAATATGTATTCCAGACTACCGTCGATCAAGGGGTCTCGACCGACCTCTCTGGACTACTGCTTAACTTACCAGCCGACTACTCCGGCGACTTTAGGTTGCCGTTGACGATAGTAACTAAAGACGTATTGTCGGGGGATGAGAAAACTCTAGTGACAGAAGTAGTCATTAAAGTTGCTCCTGATGTTGAAGGTAACCCAGATATTGACGTTACTGTCGTTGGTTCGCTTGACGATTCGTTTAACCCTGTCGATACCGACGGTCAAGCAGGGCAAGATCCAGTCGGCTACGAAGATACCTATATCCAACTTGATTTCAGCTCGACCATTGATGACCAAGTAAGCGGAGTTGAAGGTGGTGACGAAAAATTCACCTCTATCACACTGACGTTAAATGACACGAGTGTTGGGGCTTTCTATACCAGCGCGGGGGTATCGCTTGGCACATCGGTGACCTTTAATGAAGCTGAGATTAATGCAGGCGCGTTGGATAATGTACTATTCCGACCGGCGTTAAATTACCCAACAGATAATGACGTAAATCAGGTGCAAGTGAATGTCAGCGGGACGATTACCGATACTGCTACATACAATGATGCAGCTTCGCCAACTGGCAGCGCGACTGATACCGATACTTTCTCTACCAATGTCAGTTTTGAAGTCGTTCCTGTGGTGGATGACGTGTCTGTCACTGGCCCGGGTAGCGATCCTGATGTTATCGAGATTACGGGTACTGAGGACCAGCTGATTTCTTTGTCGGGCACAGGGCCTGTATCGATTGCACTGACTGACCTTGATGGCTCAGAACAGTTTGTGTCGATTAAGTTTACAGATGTACCTGATGGCTTCCAGATGCGTGCAGATGCTGGTTCGGCATACACGGTGAAGAATAATGGTGGTGGTGAGTGGAGTGTTCAACTACCTCAAGCATCAGGGTTATCGTTCGACTTGAGTGAGATTTCGATTTTACCGCCTAAGGACTTCAGTGGTACGGCTGAATTTGGTGTTGCCGTATTTACTCAAGAATCTTTGTTGGGTGTGCCTACTGCAGCATCAAATCTGCCAAGCTTTAAGCTGCATGTGGTACCTGTGGGTGATGATGTTGATACTAATCCAACAGATTCTGTGACAGGTAACGAAGGTCAAAACATTGATATCGAAATCAATGCGACGATTTTGGATAAAGAGCTATCTGCAACGGGCAACGGCACTTATACCGAGAATGCACCAGAGACACTTCGAGTAGAAGTTGCGGGCGTTCCTCAAGATGCCTCTATCTATTATCCAGACGGCACAACCTTGGCTAGTTATGATCCAGTTACGCAGCTTTGGACACTTGATGTTCCTGCACAGTCGCTCGATAAGATCGTATTCAATTCAGGTGAACACAATAGCGATACGGGTAATGTATTAGGCATTAATGGCCCGCTGCAGATTACCGTTCGCTCTGTGGATACTGACGCTGATAACACCGAATATTTGGGGACGCCAACCAGCTTCGATGTTGATCTGGTGATTGATCCTATTAACGATCAACCGATCTTTGTGAACGTAACGAATATTGAAACATCGGAAGACATTAGTGTTGCTATCGACAACTTTAGTATCTACGACGTTGATGCTAACTTTGATAATCCAGACGCTCCGTATGTTCTTACGTTGCAAGTCGATCAAACACTTCCGGGAGCGCAAGGTGTGTTTGAGTTTACGAGCTCACCTGACGTGACGTTTGTATTGCAACCTGGTGGCTCATTGGTGATTACCGGTAAAGAAGCCGACATCAATACCGCATTGACTAATGGAGCCGTGACTTTCAAACCAGACTCAGACCAGAACTATCTCAACCAGAGTGGTTTAGTCACGATTAATGCAACACTCGATGACGGCGGTAATAATGGCTTGATTGATGCGGGTGATCCGAATACAGCACAGACCAACCAAACTACTTTCACCATTAAAGTAACGGAAGTGAATGACGCTCCTGTGGCAACTGATGTTGATTTAGGTTCGATTGCTGAAGATGGTCAAATAGTGATTGTGGAAGGAGACTTGATTTCAGTAAGTTCTGACATTGAAAACCATAACCTGACGGTTACGGGTGTAACCCTGACTCAAGGACAAGGCCAATTAACGCGCTTTGAAAACGCAGGTGGCGCCGATAACGCGGCGATTACCGGACCATTCTGGCTGTTCGTTGCAGATAATGATTTCAACGGTGATGTGAAATTCAACTATTCCATTATCGATGATGGCACAACCAATGGTGTGGATGATTTCTTGACCGATAGCGCTGAAATTAGCCTCATCGTAACGGAAGTGAATGATGCACCTGTCGCGACAGACGTTGATTTAGGTTCGATTGCAGAAGATGGTCAAATCGTCATTGTTGAAGGGGATTTAATTGCAGCAAGCTCTGACCCAGAAAACCACAACTTAACAGTAACTGGTGTAACTCTGACTCAGGGACAAGGCCAACTAACCCGCTTTGAAAATGCAGGTGGCGCCGATGACGCGGCGATTACCGGACCATTCTGGCTATTTGTAGCGGACAACGACTTTAACGGTGACGTTAAATTCAATTACTCAATTACTGATGACGGTACAACTAATGGCGCGGATGACTTCCTAACCGACAGTGCTGAAATTAGTCTTGAAGTAACGGAAGTGAATGACGCTCCTGTAGCAACGGACATCGACTTAGGCAACATCCTTGAAGAAGGTCAGTTGATCATCAAAGAGGGCGATTTAATTGCTGCGACGAGCGATCCGGAAAACGACACGATTACCGTGACTAATCTGGCGCTCGATGAAGGCCAAGGTCAACTACAACGCTTCGAGAACGTAGGTGGTGCTGATGATGCTACGATCACTGGCCCATACTGGGTATTTACGGCAGCTGATGAATACAACGGCAACGTTAAGTTTACCTATACCGTAGAGGATGATGGTACAACCAACGGCGCTAATGACTTCCTAACGGATACAGCGGAGATCACCGCGATTGTCGATGGAGTGAACGATACACCGGTCGTTAATGGTGACAGTGTCACTACGGTTATTGACGAGGATGCTGGTCAACTGTTGAGTGGTATCAATGTCAGTGACCCTGATTATGTAGATACATTTTCTGATGATCTGATGACCGTCACGCTGACGGTGGATTACGGTACATTGAATGTATCACTTCCAGCAGTGACGACGGTTGTTGTTAACGGCAACAACACGGGTTCAGTCATCTTAGTGGGGACATTGAGTGACCTGAATGCGTTGATTGATACGCCAACCAGTCCAAATGGTGTTTTCCTTGATGCGAGCCTGTCTCCAACCAATAGCATTGGATTAGAAGTTGTTGCCAAAGACAGCGGCAACCCTTCAGGTATTGCGATAGAGACAGCACCTGTGGTTTACAACATCGCGGTGACGCCAGTGGCGAATGCACCAACCCTGTCTATCGATAGTGCGACTAACTACGTGAGAAACATTACTGCGAGTCAGTCTGTGAGTGCGAGTGGCATTCCTTTAGTTGGGATTATCGCAGCCTTAACGGACATTACAGAAGAGCTAACGCTGCATATCAGTGATGTACCTGCTGGCGCTCAAATCACCAGTGCTGCGGGTTCTGTGACGGATCTTGGCGGTGGTGTTTGGGTAGCAACGGCAGATGCAATTGAAAGCTTGCAAGCGGTTGGGCTTTCTCAAACTCCAGGTAACTACACACTGAAAGTCGAGGCGGTTTCTGAAGAGACTGACAACAACGATACAGCAACCTCTGCATCGATTGACCTTAACTTGAACATTGTGTCTAACGCAGTTGATATTAACTTGGCTTCGGAAACCGATGATGTTCAGTTACTGGCTGGTGCTAATGCGACTGACTTAACGGGTGGTTCAGGGAATGATCGACTTGAAGGTGGCGCAGGTGACGATACGCTTGTTGGCGGTGACGGTAACGACACCCTGATTGGCGGCGGAGGCTCAGACATTCTGACTGGTGGTGATGGTATGGACTCGTTCGTATGGCTTAACATCGAAGATGGTGTTGAAGATACGATTACCGACTTTGATTTGTCGGAAGGGGACAGCATTGACTTGAGAGAAGTGTTGCCGGAGCTTAAAAATACATCTCCAGACATGACCGCGTTGCTACAACAAATAGACGCGAAAGTGGACGGGGATGATATTGAGCTTACGATCAACCCGGATGGCTTAGGTACTACGGAACAGGTGATTGTGGTTGAAGACCTTGCGCCACAGCTAACCTTAAGTAGCACCATGCCTTCGGACATTCTGGATGCATTGGTACAGCAGAATGTGATAACTCACGGTTAAAGCGAACCATTGAACCATAACGAAAGAGGCCAGCATTGCTGGCCTCTTTTTTGTACGGTATAAATTGAAAAGAGTTACTTAAGGGAGTTGTGGATCAGGAACTCTTCTTCAACACCTTTCAATTTCATCTCATCCATAATGAAGTTCACCGTGTTCAACAAACGTTGTTCACCTTTAGGAATCAGGTAGCCGAACTGACTGTTGGTGAACGGGGTTTCGCAGCGGGCCGCTTCAAGACGTTCGTCAGTTACCTGATAGAACAGACCTTCAGGGGTTTCTGTCACCATCACATCAACTTTGCCTTCTGCTACTGCTTTCGGTACGTCGAGGTTGTTCTCGTAGCGTGTGAAGCTTGCGTTCTGCAAGTTCGCGTCGGCAAAGATCTCGTTAGTACCGCCAATGTTCACTCCCACACGAACAGAAGAAAGGTTCACTTTCTCAATGCTGTCGTACTGTTCTGCGGTGCCTTTCGCAACCAAGAAACACTTACCAAAGGTCATGTAGCCTTGAGTTTGTTCCGCGTTTAACTGACGCTGCATTTTACGCGTAATGCCGCCCATCGCGATGTCGTACTTATCGTCGTCTAGGTCGGTCAGTAGAGCTTTCCATGTGGTACGAACAATCTTCAATTCAACGCCTAATTGTTCCGCGATGTGCTGTGCAACATCGATATCGTAGCCAGAGTAGCTTTTACCATCGAAGTAAGAGAAAGGCTTGTAGTCGCCAGTAGTGCCCACACGCAAAGTGCCTGATTTTTGAATGTCTTCTAGCTGGTCAGCTTGTGCGACACCAGAAAGTGCCAGAGCAATGGAGGCAAGTAATAGTGATGTTTTTTTCATTGTAATTGTCTGTTGTGTTTGTGTTGTCATTCAAAGTAACAGAAACAATCAGAGAAAGAGATCAAACCATTGGAAAGGTTGGAAAAGAAGATAAAACGAGGGCAGGAGATAGGTATTTCTACGCTTTATGCGCATTAATCGAGATGCGTTTCATATTCTATTTTGATAAACCGAAGACAAACAAAAAGCCCATGTTATCGAATAACATGGGCTTCATTTTGGTTTAACTTGTTAGCTGCTTATTTAGCTGTTTAGCTATTTGGCAACTGACTCGTTGTTCATCTTAGCCGGAGCTTTAGATGCGTTAACCAGCAGGATACCAACGGTTAGTACCATCGAACCACATAGTAGGAACAATAAGCGTCCTGTTGGTTCGTTTGGAATCAGAGCCATTGCTAGGATACCGAAACCTGCTGTGCTGATAAGCTTACCAAGCATTGAACGCTGTTTAGTATCTAGGTTTTGTTGCTCTTCACCTTCCGCTACAAGCGGCGTGTTCCAGTTAGTGAATAGTTGGTCAACTTCTTTCTCACGCTCTGGCGATAGGCCTTTGTAGAAGCGAGAAGTCATGATGAAGTAACCACCTGTGAACACTACGTGAGCAGCTAAGCTAAGACCTACTTTCAAGTCGCTCCATTCACGGCCTGTAAGCGCTGTTTCTAGACCAAATAGGTTCTCGATGTCTTCTGCTTGCAGAGAGATACCGAAGATGTAAGAAACGAAACCACCAACCACTAGAGTAGACCAACCAGCCCAGTCAGGTGTCTTACGAATCCACATACCTAGTAGGACAGGGATAAGCATTGGGAAGCCAATCAACGCACCTACGTTCATTACGATATCGAACAAGCTTAAGTGACGCAGAGAGTTAATGAATAGACCAATCGCAATGATGAAAATACCCATCATGATAGTCGTTATCTTACTTACAATAACCAGCTCTTTCTGAGTCGCATTTTTACGAAGAATCGGGCTGTAGAAGTTCATTACAAAGATACCAGCGTTACGGTTCAAACCTGAATCCATAGAAGACATCGTTGCAGCGAACATTGCTGACATAAGAAGACCAACCATACCTGCTGGCATTACGTTTTGTACGAATGCTAGGTAAGCAGCATCACCGGCTTTGTCGCCCATTGATGTGTATTGCTCAGCGAACTCAGGCATGAATGCACTAACGTACCAAGGTGGTAGGAACCAAATTAGTGGACCAACAACCATAAGGATACATGCTAGGCCTGCCGCTTTACGTGCGTTTTCACTGTCTTTTGCACATAGGTAACGGTATGCGTTGATGCTGTTGTTCATTACACCGAACTGCTTCACGAAGATGAATACAACCCAAAGGATGAAGATGCTCATGTAGTTTAGGTTGTTACCTAACATGAAGTCGCCGTCGAAGTTAGCAACAATGTTAGTTAAGCCGCCACCGTGGAAGTAAGCTGCTACCGCACAAGTGATTGTCACGGCCATGATTACAAGCATTTGCATGAAGTCAGAAGCGACAACCGCCCAAGAGCCGCCGGTTACTGCCATCAATACTAGAACCATACCCGTTACCACAATGGTAGCTTCCATTGGGATGTTGAATACCGCTGCTACAAAGATAGCTAGACCGTTTAGCCAGATACCTGCAGAGATAAGGCTGTCCGGCATACCTGCCCATGTGAAGAACTGTTCAGACGTTTTACCAAAGCGCTGACGAATAGCTTCGATCGCCGTTACCACACGAAGTTGGCGGAACTTTGGAGCGAAGTACATATAGTTCATGAAGTAGCCAAAAGCATTGGCTAAGAATAGGATTACAATAACGAAACCGTCATTGAATGCGCGTCCTGCGGCACCTGTAAACGTCCATGCTGAAAATTGTGTCATGAAGGCAGTTGCACCAACCATCCACCACAACATTTTGCCGCCCCCTCTGAAGTAATCACTTGTAGAGGTGGTGAACTTACGGAACATCCAACCAATCGCGATTAAAAAGAAGAAGTAGGCGAGAACAACAAAAGTATCAATAGTCATCTTTTCAGCCTTTTAAATATCATAATTAACTGGGCTTAGATTAACGCGTCCCAAGGTTTATTTGTACTACAATATGTCTTTAGTATGATCTAGGTCGCATTGATTTTTCGGCCTCTAACACGTGGTTATATAAGTATTTGTTTTAATTGAATTTAAATGTGAGTGCATTTTGTTTGAGATCTAAAATAAATTGAGGGTTAAATGTTTATATGTATTACAATATAAACAAAAGCGCTTACTTTGCCGTATCTATAAGATTTTAATTATAACCGTAACAAATGTGCTACAAATTGGTGTGTTGTGCGACGACATTCACGTTAATTTGGAACCCTATACTGAAAATTTTTGTATTGAGATTTCAAGTGTAGCTCATTGTTTTCACTTCGCTATTTTCTGTTTATCTGCGGCCATGAAGCCTTTCTATGCTATTTATTCATCATAGAGGTGCGTATTTGGAATTTTTGTCACTGAGTGGGCGTTAAACTGGACGACGGGACACATTTTGCGGCTCACTTTGTCTATTGTGGTCTTCAGTGCATGCCATGAGAGATGCTTGATGACGTATCGAAAAGGACCATTGCTGGGTAAGGGGCTGGATAAGAAACTGGATAGGCGATAGGGGGCACCAGTAACGCTTCGCTAGATGCATACTGACGTAGATTGAAAGCCTTACATTACTCGTTCTTGCCTGTCTTAGTCACGGATCTTTACGAGCCCATAGGGAGAAAGGCGATAGGGTATAGGGGAAACAGAACGTTGATTGAGCGTGTTTACGGTTAGTCAGCGCAATAAATGACAGATAACAAAAAGCCCCACCGAGGTGAGGCTTCATCACTAAATCTAAAACAGATTAAGCGTTAACGTGATCAACTGCGTCACGAACAAGCTTGCCTAGTTCTTCCCACTTACCTTCGTCGATAAGGTTAGTTGGAACCATCCAAGTACCGCCACACGCAAGTACAGAAGGGATCGATAGGTATTCATCTACATTCTTCAAGCTTACACCACCAGTAGGCATAAATTTAACAGGGTAAACCGCTGTTAGTGCTTTAAGCATGCCAGTACCGCCAGAAGGCTCAGCAGGGAAGAACTTCAACGTGCGAAGGCCCATTTCCATTGCTTGTTCCACTAGGCTTGGGTTGTTAACACCCGGTACGATTGCAACGCCTTTATCGATACAGTATTGAACAGTGCGCGGGTTGAAACCTGGGCTTACGATGAAATCAACGCCAGCTTCGATAGATGCGTCAACTTGCTCGTTAGTCAGTACAGTACCTGAACCAATTAGCATGTCTGGGAATTCTTTACGCATGATGCGAATCGCTTCGATTGCACATTCTGTACGAAGCGTGATTTCTGCACATGGCATGCCGTTTTCAACAAGTGCTTTACCTAGAGGGATAGCGTCTTCAGCACGGTTGATAGCGATTACAGGAATTACTTTTAGGTTTGCTAGTTGTTCATTTAATGTCGTCATGAATTCTTTCTCACGTTAAATGTGGGCTTGCTTTCAACTAAGCAAACCCTTGATTAATAGTTAAAGTGCGTAATTATAGAGACAGATCAGGCGTCGCTTCTAGAGGAATGATAGCACCTGGATGCTGAATCACAGTCCCTGCCACAATATGACCAGCTAACGCTGCATCACGTGCATTGCCACCGCTTAAGCGCTTAGCTAGGAAGCCCGCGCTGAACGAGTCGCCAGCCGCTGTAGTATCAACAATGTTGTCTACTGGGTTTGGAGCAACGTACTGAGCGCTTTGGCTTTCAACTACTAGGCAGTCTTTAGCACCACGTTTAATGATGATCTCTTTCACACCAGATTCAGACGTACGTGCAATACACTGTTCAATGCTTTCGTCGCCGTACAACTCTTGCTCGTCATCGAACGTCAGTAGAGCCGTGTCAGTGTACTTAAGCATCTTCAAGTACCAAGAAATCGCTTCTTGTTGACTTTCCCAAAGTTTTGGACGGAAGTTATTGTCGAAGAATACTTGGCCGCCTTGCGCTTTAAATTTGTCTAAGAAGTTGAATAGCTGCGTGCGTCCATTCTCTGTCAAGATAGCAAGCGTAATACCGCTTAGGTAAACCGCATCAAAAGAGAATAACTTGTCAAGTAGAGCAGGTGTGTCTTCCTGGTCAAACATGAATTTTGCTGCAGCATCATTACGCCAGTAGTGGAAACTGCGTTCACCAGTTTCATCGGTCTCGATGTAGTAAAGCCCTGGTTGTTTGTGATCAAGCTGAGCAATTAAGCTAGTGTCGATACCTTCCGCTTGCCACTTTTCTAACATGTCGGTACTGAATGGGTCAGTGCCTAGCGCTGTTACGTAGCTCGTGTTGATATCTTGCTCTTTTGTTAAGCGAGACAAGTAAAGTGCAGTATTTAGTGTATCGCCACCGAAACTTTGCTTAAGCCCGTCTTGTTTCTTTTGTAGCTCAACCATGCACTCGCCAATGACCGCGATGTTTAATGATTTCATATGCTTACCTTAGCAACTGAGGTTGCGCTGTTTATTATTTTAGGAAATCTTCACGCGCAGGGTTGAAGATATCAAGAAGGATGCTGTCTTGCTCTAGTGCAACTGCACCGTGCATCATGTGTTTACGAGCGAAGTAAGCATCGCCTTCTTTAAGGACTTTCTTTTCGCCTTCAATCTCAGCTTCGAAGCTACCACGAACTACGTAACCGATTTGGTCATGGATTTCGTGAGTATGAGGGTGGCCAATCGCGCCCTTATCAAAACATAGGTGTACTGCCATTAGATCGTCAGTGTAAGCAACGA
The DNA here is from genome assembly GCF_041471665.1 of Vibrio sp. 10N.261.51.F11. NCBI lineage: Bacteria > Pseudomonadati > Pseudomonadota > Gammaproteobacteria > Vibrionales > Vibrionaceae > Vibrio > Vibrio sp. 10N.261.51.F11. Next base: position 16,995 of record NZ_JBFROW010000010.1, read on the forward strand.
TTTTACGCTTAATGCCGCCACCAAGTTCTTCCCATGGGTTTTCATCTAGGATAAAGAAAGAGTTCATTGTGTATCTCCTAATCTGTTTAAATCTTTTAAGTGTTACTTAACTTGCATCCATCATAAGGGAATGAGCCTAATTGTAATACAATATATCTAAATTTGTGTGATATTGATCAAGCGATACTTTATATAGCGTAAATAAATCAACAACTTAATAAATGGCTAATATTTACCATTAGCCAGCTACATCAATGACTTATGGCTAATTATGTGACTCTACTCATCATTTAGCGACGAATAGGTATAATTAAAGCTCATATTGTATTACTTTATATGGAGTTTGAAAATTTAATCAAAGTTTAAGCAGATAAACTCTTTATTGAGGGTGACAAAGAATATGACGACTAAACCAGTATTGTTGACTGAAGCAGAAATCGAGCAGCTTCATCTTGAAGTGGGCCGTTCTAGCTTAATGGGCAAAACCATTGCAGCGAACGCGAAAGATCTAGAAGCATTCATGCGTTTACCTATTGATGTCCCAGGTCATGGTGAAGCTGGGGGTTACGAACATAACCGCCATAAGCAAAATTACACGTACATGAATCTAGCTGGTCGCATGTTCTTGATCACTAAAGAGCAAAAGTACGCTGACTTTGTTACAGAATTACTAGAAGAATACGCAGATAAATACCTAACGTTTGATTACCACGTACAGAAAAACACTAACCCTACAGGTCGTTTGTTCCACCAAATCCTGAACGAACACTGCTGGTTAATGTTCTCAAGCTTAGCTTACTCTTGTGTTGCTTCAACCTTGACACAAGAACAACGCGACAATATTGAGTCTCGTATTTTCGAACCAATGTTAGAAATGTTCACGGTTAAATACGCACACGACTTCGACCGAATTCACAATCACGGTATTTGGGCAGTAGCGGCTGTCGGTATTTGTGGTCTTGCTCTTGGCAAGCGTGAATACCTTGAAATGTCGGTGTACGGCATTGACCGTAACGACACTGGCGGCTTCCTAGCGCAAGTTTCTCAGCTGTTTGCACCTTCTGGCTACTACATGGAAGGTCCTTACTACCACCGCTACGCGATTCGCCCAACGTGTGTGTTCGCTGAAGTGATCCACCGTCATATGCCTGAAGTTGATATTTACAACTACAAAGGCGGCGTGATTGGTAACACCGTTCAAGCCATGCTGGCGACGGCTTACCCGAACGGTGAGTTCCCGGCTCTGAATGATGCTTCTCGTACTATGGGTATCACAGACATGGGTGTTCAGGTTGCAGTAAGTGTTTACAGCAAGCATTACTCTTCTGAAAACGGCGTAGACCAAAACATTCTTGGTATGGCGAAGATTCAAGACGCGGTATGGATGCATCCATGTGGTCTTGAGCTATCTAAAGCCTACGAAGCGGCTTCTGCTGAGAAAGAAATCGGCATGCCTTTCTGGCCAAGTGTTGAGTTGAACGAAGGCCCTCAAGGTCATAACGGCGCGCAAGGCTTTATCCGTATGCAGGATAAGAAAGGCGACGTTTCTCAACTTGTTATGAACTACGGCCAACACGGCATGGGTCACGGCAACTTTGATACGCTGGGTATTTCTTTCTTCAACCGTGGTCAAGAAGTACTGCGTGAATATGGCTTCTGTCGTTGGGTGAACGTTGAGCCAAAATTCGGCGGCCGTTACCTAGACGAAAACAAATCTTACGCTCGTCAAACGATTGCTCACAATGCAGTTACGATTGATGAAAAATGTCAGAACAACTTTGATGTTGAACGTGCAGACTCAGTACACGGTTTACCTCACTTCTTTAAAGTAGAAGACGAGCAAATCAACGGCATGAGTGCATTTGCAAACGATCATTACCAAGGCTTTGACATGCAACGCAGCGTGTTCATGCTAAATCTTGAAGAATTAGAATCTCCGTTATTGTTAGACCTATACCGCTTAGATTCAGTAAAAGGCGGTGAAGGCGAGCATCAATACGACTACTCACACCAATATCAAGGTCAGATTGTTCGCACTAACTTTGAATACCAAGCAAACAAAGAGCTGAACACGCTAGGTGACGATTTCGGTTACCAACACCTATGGAACGTGGCAAGCGGTGAAGTGAAGGGCACAGCACTTGTAAGCTGGCTACAAAACAACACGTACTACACTTGGCTAGGTGCAACGTCTAACGACAATGCTGAAGTGATCTTTACTCGCACTGGCGCTAACGACCCAAGCTTCAACCTACGTTCAGAGCCTGCATTCATTCTACGCAGCAAAGGCGAAACAACACTGTTTGCTTCTGTTGTTGAAACGCACGGTTACTTCAACGAAGAATTCGAGCAATCTGTAAGTGCACGTGGTGTTGTGAAAGACATCAAAGTAGTGGCTCACACCAATATCGGTTCAGTAGTAGAAATTACGACAGAGAAATCAAACGTGACAGTGATGATCAGCAACCAACTTGGCGCGACTGACAGCACTGAACACAAAGTAGAACTGAACGGCAAAGTATACAGCTGGACAGGCTTCTACTCAGTAGAAATAATTTTAAACCCAGAATTAGCAAGCACAGCAGAGCAGGGGAAATAATAATGAGCTATCAACCACTTTTACTTAACTTTGATGAAGCAGCAGAGCTTCGTAAAGAACTTGGCAAGGATAGCCTTTTAGGTAACGCACTGACTCGCGATATTAAACAAACTGACGCTTACATGGTTGAAGTTGGCATTGAAGTTCCAGGTCACGGTGAAGGCGGCGGTTACGAACATAACCGTCACAAGCAAAACTACATCCACATGGATCTAGCCGGCCGTTTGTTCCTTATCACTGAGGAAACAAAATACCGTGACTACATCGTTGATATGTTAACTGCGTACGCGACGGTATACCCAACGCTTGAAAGCAACGTAAGCCGTGACTCTAACCCTCCGGGTAAGTTGTTCCACCAAACGTTGAACGAGAACATGTGGATGCTTTACGCTTCTTGTGCGTACAGCTGTATTTACCACACGATCTCTGAAGAGCAAAAACGTCTGATCGAAGACGATCTTCTTAAGCAAATGATCGAAATGTTCGTTGTGACTTACGCACACGACTTCGATATCGTACACAACCACGGCTTATGGGCGGTGGCAGCAGTAGGTATCTGTGGTTACGCAATCAACGATCAAGAGTCTGTAGACAAAGCGCTTTACGGCCTGAAACTAGACAAAGTAAGCGGCGGTTTCTTAGCGCAACTTGACCAACTGTTTTCGCCAGACGGCTACTACATGGAAGGTCCTTACTACCACCGTTTCTCTCTACGTCCAATCTACCTGTTCGCTGAAGCAATTGAACGTCGTCAGCCTGAAGTTGGTATCTATGAATTCAACGATTCAGTGATTAAGACAACGTCGTACTCTGTATTCAAAACCGCATTCCCAGACGGTACATTGCCAGCTCTAAATGATTCATCGAAGACGATCTCTATCAACGATGAAGGCGTGATCATGGCGACGTCTGTGTGTTACCACCGTTACGAGCAGACTAAAACTCTGCTTGGTATGGCTGATCACCAACAAAACGTTTGGGTTCATGCTTCAGGTAAAACACTGTCTGACGCGGTTGATGCAGCAGACGATATCAAAGCATTTAACTGGGGTAGCCTGTTTGTAACGGACGGCCCTGAAGGCGAGAAAGGCGGCGTTAGCATTCTTCGTCACCGTGACGAGAAAGACGGCGACCCTAAGACCGCAGATACCATGGCGTTGATCTGGTTTGGTCAGCACGGTTCAGACCACCAGTACCACTCTGCGCTAGACCACGGTCACTACGATGGCTTACACCTAAGCGTATTCAACCGTGGCCACGAAGTGCTGCACGATTACGGCTTCGGTCGTTGGGTAAACGTGGAGCCTAAGTTTGGCGGTCGTTACATCCCAGAGAACAAGTCTTACTGTAAGCAGACGGTTGCTCACAACACAGTAACGGTTGATCAGAAAACGCAGAACAACTTCAACACAGCACTGGCTGAGTCTAAGTTTGGTCAGAAGCACTTCTTCGTAGCAGACGACCAGTCTCTACAAGGCATGAGCGGCACCATTTCTGAGTACTACACTGGCGTAGACATGCAACGCAGCGTGATTCTTGCTGAACTTCCTGAGTTCGAAAAGCCACTTGTTATCGACGTATACCGCATCGAAGCTGACGCTGAACACCAGTACGACCTACCCGTTCACCACTCTGGTCAGATCATCCGTACTGACTTTGATTACAACATGGAAAAAACGCTTAAGCCGCTAGGTGAAGACAACGGTTACCAACATCTATGGAACGTGGCTTCAGGCAAAGTAAACGAAGAAGGTTCTTTAGTAAGCTGGCTACATGACAGCAGCTACTACAGCCTAGTAACTAGCGCGAATGCGGGCAGCGAAGTGATTTTTGCTCGCACTGGTGCTAACGATCCAGACTTCAACCTTAAGAGTGAGCCTGCGTTCATCTTACGTCAGTCTGGTCAAAACCACGTGTTTGCTTCTGTACTAGAAACGCATGGTTACTTTAACGAGTCTATCGAAGCCTCTGTAGGCGCTCGTGGTCTAGTTAAATCAGTATCTGTTGTGGGCCATAACAGTGTCGGGACTGTTGTTCGCATTCAGACTACTTCTGGTAACACTTACCACTACGGTATCTCAAACCAAGCTGAAGACACGCAGCAAGCAACTCACACTGTTGAGTTTGCGGGTGAGACATACTCGTGGGAAGGATCATTTGCTCAACTGTAAATGATTAATACTAATCACAGTAAGTAAGTGAGCAGAAATAGCGCAGGAAAAAAGCTTGAGAACAAGGCAGAATTTTTCGATAAGTAGTTATTCTACAATCAAAAATTCTAACGAAGTTATCGAGCTTTTTAACAAGCTAGGGTGATCAGTTATTTGCTACGATTGGTATCACATGCAAGTTATTTAACGATGGCTTGTGTTGATGTGGTGCTTTGCGGGAACGAAGCATCACATTGAATTCAGTCGTGATTGCAAAATCGTTCGTTGATACCAACAACGACTGAATACATCGGGAATAAGTCAAACCGAGTAACTCACTGCGAGTTGCTCGGTTTTTTTATGTATGCTGCTTTTATAAGGGGGAGGGAAGAGAGAGGGCTACAGAGCTTCCCTTTTCCTTCGAATCCTACAGAGTGGGCTAAAGTATAATTTAGGATTTAAAAATGAAGGGATTCAAGGATGAAGTGGTTATTGGCAATAGTTACGATGTCTGGCGTCGCATTGGCGGCAGAAAATAACAATGTTGAGGTGAGCAGTGAGCATTTCGTCCGTTATCAATACCAAGACAAAGTCAGTTATGGAAAGTTAGACAATGACGCTGTGTTACCGGTCATCGGCGATATCTTTGGAGAATATTCGGTAGCAAAAAATTCGATCTCGTTAGAGTCGGTTGAGGTGTTGCTGCCGACAAAACCAGAGAAAGTCTTCGCCGTCGGGATGAACTTCGCTAGCCACTTAGCCTCACCTGCCGATGCACCACCGCCGATGTTTCTTAAACTTCCTTCTTCTTTGATTCTTACAGGCGAAGTGATTCAAGTGCCACCAAAAGCAAGAAATGTTCATTTTGAGGGCGAGCTGGTGGTTGTGATTGGGAAAGAGCTCAGTCAAGCCAGTGAAGAAGAAGCCGAGCAAGCGATCTTTGGTGTCACGGTGGGTAACGATATTACAGAGAGGAGCTGGCAAGGCACGGATTTACAATGGTTACGAGCGAAAGCTTCAGATGGCTTTGGCCCCATTGGTAATACGATTGTTCGTGGTATCGATTATAACAACGTGCAATTAACCACGCGTGTAAATGGCAAGGTTGTTCAACAAGAGAATACTTCGTTTATGATTCACAAACCTACAAAAGTCATCAGCTACTTGAGCCACTATTTTACCCTCAAACCGGGCGATCTTGTTTTCATGGGAACGCCGGGAAGAACCTATGATTTGTCCGACAAGGACCAAGTGAGTGTCACGATTGAAGGGATAGGGACTGTGGTCAACGAAGTGCGGTTCTGATGGAATTGAATTAGCGTTGGGAGCTACAGAGCTTATGTCTGAATCTGCAGTACGTAGACGACTTGAACCTATTAATTTGAACTAGGTTAACTTGTGTAGTGAATATACTAACCGTTTTTCGGTTCCATTATTTTAGCCAAATTGAGTGATGTTTTTGGAAGCGAGCAGAGAAAACGAGAATGACGAACCTACATGCTCGGCGAGGGTTTTGTTAGTGGTATAACACAGTGTTTCTAGCTAAGAGAAATTAGATGCTTTCTAAGTGTCTGATTAATTGAATAAATTAACAGCTACTATCCGCTTTGATTTTACTCAATTGGCGCTAGGTTGAAATCCTGTTATAGTAATCTTTAAATAATACATAAACATAACATATAAAATAAGTGAACTTATGGTTAGCACTTTTAATTCAATCTCGGGCTCGAAGCGCAGCCTGCACGTGCAAGTAGCGCGTGAAATCGCTCGTGGAATCTTGTCTGGTGAACTGCCACAAGGTTCTATTATTCCTGGTGAAATGGCGCTGTGTGAACAGTTTGGTATCAGCCGTACGGCACTTCGTGAAGCAGTTAAGTTATTGACCTCTAAAGGTTTATTAGAGTCCCGCCCGAAAATCGGTACTCGTGTAGTAGATCGCGCATACTGGAACTTTCTTGATCCTCAACTGATTGAATGGATGGATGGTCTAACCGACATAGACCAATTCTGTTCTCAGTTTTTAGGCCTTCGCCGTGCGATTGAACCTGAAGCGTGTGCATTAGCTGCAAAATTTGCGACTGCTGAGCAACGTATCGAGCTTTCAGAGATCTTCCAGAAGATGGTTGAAGTGGATGACGCAGAAGTGTTTGACCAAGAACGTTGGACAGACATCGATACTCGTTTCCATAGCTTGATCTTTAATGCGACAGGTAACGATTTCTACCTGCCATTCGGCAATATTCTGACGACCATGTTCGTTAACTTCATCGTGCACTCTTCTGAAGAGGGCAGCACATGTATCAATGAACACCGTAGAATCTATGAAGCGATTATGGCTGGCGACAGTGAAAAAGCTCGTACAATGTCAGCGGCTCACTTGCAAGATGCTAACCACCGTTTAGCCACTGCAAGCTAAACACGGTTTTCAACTTCATTTGAACCAGTCAAAAAGGTATGCCAAGTGCATGCCTTTTTTGTTTTTAGAAAGCGTGTTGCACCATGTGTGGCACTGTTTTGGTTCACCCTCGCTTAACTCCTTCTTAAGTCAGTTCCTTCTTGTATACGCCTAGCGGTCGTTCTCTTTACCATCAAAATAAAAATAATATTACGCTCGATATTCGTTTTAGACACTCGAGCTCCCCCCCAAATAATTATGCGTCATCCATGATTTTTCATTTTTGTATATTTTTAATCCGCCATCGTTTGAACAGGATATGCCGCTTCAATATGGATTAATTTAAGTTGAATTCTAATGAAATTGTCCACTCTCAATAGATAAAAACACTGGTTTATTGTGTGATAAATGAGGGGGATTTAGCTCAGATTTGGCTTTTATTATTTTTGAGAATTTTATATTTATATGTGTTTGGTTGTATTTGTTAATAAGTGTGCAAAGTCTCGCTTTTTTATAAGTCTTTGATTTTAATGGGTGTGATGTTCTTTGGTCTTGGTTTTTTGAGTTTTCATCTCAAACACCAGTAATTTCCTTAATGGATTGGCCATATTCCATCCTATGTCATATATATAATTAACTTAATCAATCAAAATAAGATCGCCATCACTTATTTGGATTATTGTACTACAAATAAAGTTTGAGATTTCCTATAGTCCTCGTAACAAAATACAACGGACAAAGGATACACGATGGAACTCAACACGATTATTGTCGGCATTTATTTCCTATTCTTGATTGCGATAGGTTGGATGTTTAGAACATTTACAAGTACCACCAGTGACTACTTCCGCGGGGGCGGTAACATGTTGTGGTGGATGGTTGGTGCAACCGCCTTTATGACCCAGTTTAGTGCATGGACATTCACCGGTGCGGCAGGTAAAGCGTATAACGATGGTTTTGCAGTAGCGGTCATCTTCGTAGCCAACGCATTTGGTTACTTCATGAACTTCGCATATTTTGCTCCAAAGTTCCGTCAACTACGTGTAGTAACGGTAATCGAAGCAATTCGTATGCGTTTCGGTGCGACTAACGAACAAGTGTTCACTTGGTCTTCAATGCCAAACAGTGTTGTTTCTGCCGGTGTATGGTTAAACGCACTAGCAATCATCGCTTCTGGTATCTTCGGTTTCGACATGACAGCAACTATCTGGATTACCGGTTTGGTTGTATTGGCAATGTCTGTAACGGGTGGTTCATGGGCGGTAATTGCATCTGACTTTATGCAGATGGTTATCATCATGGCAGTAACCGTGACATGTGCTGTTGTTGCTGTTGTTCAAGGTGGCGGTGTTGGTGAAATCGTGAATAACTTCCCTGTAGCGGAAGGCGGTTCTTTCCTTTCTGGTAACAACATTAACTACTTAAGCATCTTCAGCATTTGGGCATTCTTCATCTTCGTGAAGCAGTTCTCTATTACTAACAACATGCTTAACTCTTACCGTTACCTAGCGGCTAAAGACTCAAAGAACGCGAAGAAAGCGGCGCTACTAGCGTGTGTGCTAATGCTTTGTGGTGTATTTATCTGGTTCATGCCTTCTTGGTACATTGCAGGTCAAGGTGTCGACCTAGCAGCAGCTTACCCAGAAGCAGGTAAGAAAGCGGGTGACTTTGCCTACCTATACTTCGTACAAGAGTACATGCCAGCAGGTATGGTTGGCCTTCTAGTTGCGGCGATGTTTGCAGCGACAATGTCTTCAATGGATTCTGGTCTAAACCGTAACTCGGGTATCTTTGTTAAGAACTTCTATGAACCAATCGTTCGTAAAGGTACGGCTAGCGAAAAAGAACTAGTAACGGTTTCTAAGATTACTTCTGCCGTGTTTGGTATTGCTATCATCCTTATTGCACAGTTCATCAACTCGCTTAAAGGTTTGAGCCTGTTCGATACCATGATGTATGTAGGCGCACTGATCGGCTTCCCAATGACAATTCCTGCATTCCTTGGCTTCTTTATTAAGAAGACTCCGGACTGGGCTGGTTGGGGTACGCTAGTGGTTGGTGGTTTTGTTTCTTACTACGTGGGTTTCGTTGTTAACGCTGAAATGGTGTCTTCAATCTTCGGTCTAGAAGAGCTAACAAGCCGTGAATGGTCTGATGTTAAGGTTGCTATCGGTCTGATTGCTCACATTACGCTGACAGGTGGTTTCTTCATCCTATCAACTCTGTTCTACAAGCCATTAACTGAGAAGCGTCAAGCAGACGTTGATAAGTTCTTCGGTAACCTGTCTACTCCATTAGTTGCGGAGTCAGCAGAACAGAAAGTACTGGATAACAAACAGCGTGAAATGCTTGGTAAACTGATTGCGGTAGCGGGTGTCGGTATCATGCTAATGGCTCTACTCACTAACCCAATGTGGGGACGTCTAGTCTTCATTCTTTGTGGTGTGATTGTTGGTGGTGTTGGTGTCTTACTGGTTAAAGCGGTCGATGACGGCGGCAAGCAAGCGAAAGCAGTAACCGAAAGCTAATACATAGAAAACGTTTATAATAGAATGCGACGACTCGAAAGGGCGTCGCATTTTTTGTTCTGCGACACGGAAAAACTGTCAGGTGGAAGATATCTGACCTAAATCACGAAAACTGTACAAAATGGTTCAATCGAATCGAAATATATTCAATTGTCCTACAATAAGACGTATATTATTGCTAATTCCTTTCAATCAACTTGAAAAATAAGTGAGTTAGAATGAGCGACCAAAAATCTCTTGATGCAATCAGGAAGATGAAGCTGGAGAATGATACTTCAGCAGGTAATCTTGTAGACCTACTCCCTATCGAAGTACAGAAACGTGACTTCGACCTATCATTCCTAGACAACTTGAGCGAAGCACGTCCACGTCTTCTTGTTCAAGCAGATCAGTTAGAAGAATTCAAAGCGAAAGTGAAAGCTGATGAAGCTCACTGCATGTTTGATGATTTCTACAATAACTCGACAGTTAAGTTCCTTGAGACTGCTCCTTTCGAAGAGCCTCAAGCGTACCCAGCTGACACGGTAGGCAAAGCTTCTCTATGGCGTCCTTACTGGCGTCAAATGTACGTTGATTGCCAAATGGCACTAAACGCGACACGTAACCTAGCAATTGCTGGTGTTGTGAAAGAAGACGAAGCGCTAATTGCTAAAGCAAAAGCTTGGACTCTAAAACTGTCTACGTACGATCCAGAAGGCGTGACTTCTCGTGGCTATAACGATGAAGCGGCTTTCCGTGTTATCGCGGCTATGGCTTGGGGTTACGACTGGCTACACGGCTACTTCACAGATGAAGAACGTCAGCAAGTTCAAGATGCTTTGATTGAGCGTCTAGACGAAATCATGCACCACCTGAAAGTGACGGTTGATCTATTGAACAACCCACTGAACAGCCACGGTGTTCGTTCTATCTCTTCTGCTATCATCCCAACGTGTATCGCGCTTTACCACGATCACCCGAAAGCAGGCGAGTACATTGCATACGCACTAGAATACTACGCAGTACACTACCCACCATGGGGCGGTGTAGACGGCGGTTGGGCTGAAGGTCCTGACTACTGGAACACGCAAACTGCATTCCTAGGCGAAGCATTCGATCTATTGAAAGCATACTGTGGCGTAGACATGTTTAACAAAACATTCTACGAAAACACAGGTGATTTCCCGCTTTACTGCATGCCTGTTCACTCTAAGCGCGCGAGCTTCTGTGACCAGTCTTCAATCGGTGATTTCCCAGGTCTAAAACTGGCTTACAACATTAAGCACTACGCAGGTGTTAACCAGAAGCCTGAGTACGTTTGGTACTACAACCAACTGAAAGGCCGTGATACTGAAGCGCACACCAAATTCTACAACTTCGGTTGGTGGGACTTCGGTTACGACGATCTTCGCTTTAACTTCCTTTGGGATGCACCTGAAGAGAAAGCACCATCGAATGATCCACTGTTGAAAGTATTCCCAATCACGGGTTGGGCTGCATTCCACAACAAGATGACTGAGCGTGATAACCATATTCACATGGTATTCAAATGTTCTCCGTTTGGCTCAATCAGCCACTCTCACGGTGACCAAAACGCATTCACCTTGCATGCATTCGGTGAAACGCTAGCGTCAATCACTGGCTACTACGGTGGTTTCGGTGTTGATATGCACACGAAATGGCGTCGTCAAACGTTCTCTAAGAACCTTCCACTATTTGGCGGTAAAGGTCAGTACGGCGAGAACAAGAACACGGGCTACGAAAACCACCAAGATCGCTTCTGTATCGAAGCGGGCGGCACTATCTCTGACTTCGACACTGAATCTGATGTGAAGATGGTTGAAGGTGATGCAACGGCATCTTACAAGTACTTCGTTCCTGAAATTGAATCTTACAAGCGTAAGGTTTGGTTCGTTCAAGGTAAAGTCTTCGTAATGCAAGACAAGGCAACGCTTTCTGAAGAGAAAGACATGACTTGGCTAATGCACACAACTTTCGCAAACGAAGTGGCAGAAAAGTCTTTCACTATCCGTGGCGAAGTTGCGCACCTAGACGTAAACTTCATCAACGAGTCTGCTGATAACATCACGTCAGTTAAGAATGTTGAAGGTTTTGGCGAAGTTGACCCATACGAGTTCAAAGATCTTGAAATCCACCGTCACGTTGAAGTGGAATTCAAGCCATCGAAAGAGCACAACATCCTGACGCTTCTTGTTCCTAATAAGAACGAAGGCGAGCAAGTTGAAGTGTCTCACAAGCTTGAAGGCAACACGCTAATGCTAAATGTTGACGGTGAAACGGTTTCAATCGAACTGTAATTCGCTGAAGCAACAGAAGCTAGATACTAAAAACTCCGAGTGAAAGCTCGGAGTTTTTTTGTTTGGCTAGTTAGTAAGTTGGATAAGTCAGTTAAGTTGGCAAAGTTGGGAACCCCATCAGGTTGAAACGAAACTAATTGGCCGAGAAATCAATCGCTTCTCGATGCCAAGCCAATAGTTCGATGGCTGAACCTGGAAGCTGATACATACAAAGATCGGGCATGTACTTAGCCACGATGTTCAATGAAAGGTGCATGAGTCGTATACGAGACTCGCATGTATCGCTCTGTTAAAAGAATAGGGCGCCAACCCCTTTTTCGTAAAAACTGATATGACTTACTTCTGCGTGAACAGTCTAATCACTGGCTGAGTAGGGGAGTCGTGAACTATACATAGGTAAAGGCGTAGCTTGTGCTTACTAATCGTATGACATTTAACGTATGTTATTTCATCAATAGACGGTTTTTAAACTGGCAAATAGTTCCTGTAAGTACAAAGCGTGCCCCATATTTTCTCGTAAAGTGAATCCCCGTCACAACTTGCGTCTAAGCATTGAAGGATTACCCTAAAACTATTGCGTAACGGAAAAGACGTCGTTATTATAATGACCATATAATCATACAATACTATATTTGGAGTTTGAACATGACTAAACCTGTAATCGGTTTCATTGGCCTAGGTCTTATGGGCGGCAACATGGTTGAAAACCTACAAAAGCGCGGCTACCACGTAAACGTAATGGATCTAAGCGCTGAAGCTGTTGCTCGCGTTACAGATCGCGGCAACGCAACTGCATTCACTTCTGCTAAAGAACTAGCGGCTGCAAGTGATATCGTTCAGTTTTGTCTTACAACTTCTGCTGTTGTTGAAAAAATCGTTTACGGCGAAGACGGCGTTCTAGCTGGCATCAAAGAAGGCGCAGTATTAGTAGACTTCGGTACTTCTATCCCTGCTTCTACTAAGAAAATCGGCGCAGCTCTAGCTGAAAAAGGCGCGGGCATGATCGACGCACCTCTAGGCCGTACTCCTGCACACGCTAAAGATGGTCTTCTGAACATCATGGCTGCTGGCGACATGGAAACTTTCAACAAAGTTAAACCTGTTCTTGAAGAGCAAGGCGAAAACGTATTCCACCTAGGTGCTCTAGGTTCTGGTCACGTTACTAAGCTTGTAAACAACTTCATGGGTATGACGACTGTTGCGACTATGTCTCAAGCTTTCGCTGTTGCTCAACGCGCTGGTGTTGATGGCCAACAACTGTTTGACATCATGTCTGCAGGTCCATCTAACTCACCATTCATGCAATTCTGTAAGTTCTACGCAGTAGACGGCGAAGAGAAGCTAGGTTTCTCTGTTGCTAACGCTAACAAAGATCTTGGTTACTTCCTTGCTCTTTGTGAAGAGCTAGGTACTGAGTCTCTAATTGCTCAAGGTACTGCAACTAGCCTACAAGCTGCTGTTGACGCAGGAATGGGTAACAACGACGTACCAGTAATCTTCGACTACTTCGCTAAACTAGAGAAGTAATCGACGTACGACCTCGCTAGGGTATTGCCTGTCTTTTTAGGCGGCGATACCTCAGCGAGGTTCGTTTTTATCTGCCATACCCAACCCTTTGTTCCCTCGTTAAACTCTTCTACTTCTACTTCCTCAGCTACACCTACTCAAAACTCTGTTCAACTTTGTTACTGCCTCAATTCCTATTTTTGTTTCTATATCTATATCTATATCTATTTGTAAATTCAAAGCCTTCTAGCACCAACTCACTCACTTTTCCTCGCAAGCTTAAACCAGTGCACTTAACTGATTGTTGGCGATGGCTTAACACCGCTCGTATATCGGGTCTGAAAAGAAAGTAAAAAAAACCCACACAGCTGGTGACTGTATGGGCATGTTCGGACGAGCCGTCTGGAAAAACAAATGATCAATAGAAAGTGAAAAAACGAATAACGAGATCCCCCGACAGTTTCTACGTTAAACGAGTTCAATGACCTTAAAGCGGCTGCTTCAATTATCACTTTGAACTGAACAAAAGCATCCAGAAAGAACTTAAGTTATGATTCAAATACACCATAACTTAAGGCTTATTGTATTACAAATAAATTTTAAGATTGAATGCCTTGAGTGAATGGTTGGTTAGTGAAAATGTGACCTAAGGCTCACTTTCCTAGTCAGGTGACCGAAAGTGATATGAATAATTTGAGTGGAGGTATTATCGGCGAAGTTGTGAGGTAATCATCTGAAAGTTGATCATTTTTAATTGGTTAATTATTCCTTTCTAATCATGTTAAAAGTTCAAACTCATAAATGATACCTATGTCACAGGGTGATTTTAACCAGTTTTGATATGTCAAGATTGCTCACAGAAAGTGCAGTCAATTAAACATACAATATTAATTAAATTGATGGTTGTGACGATGGAACGGCATGAACAAGTTTTGCTTCCCGTATCTTCGAATATCTAAAAAATGACCATTTCATTCGGATAAAAATAATAGACATAGGTTGATATGGATTATGAGTTTTATGAATTCAAAATTGTCTCTAGGGTTTAAAGGAAAATTGATTTTAATGGTGGCGATCGTCAGTTCCAGTGCCTTGGCATTTACGAACTGGTTCACGCTTAACTTGGCGACTGATCAAGTAAACCAAACGATTTATAACGAGATTGATCACTCGTTAACGATAGAAATTAATCAGATTGAAAGCACCGTCCAGCGCACCATCGATACGGTCAATTCCGTTGCACAAGAGTTCATGAAATCCCCATACCAAGTACCAAACGAAGCGCTGATGCATTTTGCCGCTAAGCTCGGTGGTATTGACAAGATTGTAGTGGGTTTTGATGATGGTCGTTCTTACACTTCTCGTCCTTCAGAGTCTTTCCCAAACGGTGTTGGAATCAAAGAAAAATACAACCCAACGACTCGTCCTTGGTATCAACAAGCGAAATTGAAATCAGGTTTATCTTTTAGTGATCTGTTTTTCACCAAGAGTACTCAAGTACCTATGATTGGTGTGACTTACACCTATCAAGATCGCGTCATCATGGCAGACATTCGATTTGATGATTTGGAAACTCAGCTCAAACAGCTAGATAGCATCTACGAAGCCAAAGGTATCATCGTGGATGAGAGAGGGATGGTAATTGTATCCACAATAGAAAACGTGCTTCCACAGAGCAATATATCTTCTGCTGACGCCTTAATGAAACTCAATGAAGCTATTGAACTACCTGACCAATTCATTGAAGGTATGATTGATGGTAATCAGCGAATCTTGATGGCTAAGAAGGTCGATATTGGCAGCCAGAAAGAGTGGTACATGATTTCTAGTATTGATCCTGAACTTGCGCTCGATCAGCTGAATGGTGTGATGTCGGATGCTCGAATGCTGATTATTGCCTGTGTGTTGGGGTCGGTCATATTGATGACTTTAATCCTGAATCGTTTCTACCGCCCAATCGTGTCATTGCGTAAGATTGTTCACGACCTTTCTCAAGGTAATGGCGACCTGACCCAAAGGCTCGCAGAGAAAAGTAATGACGACCTAGGACACATCGCCAAAGACATCAACTTGTTCATCATTGGCTTGCAAGAGATGGTTAAAGACGTGAAATTCAAGAACTCAGATCTTGATACCAAGGTATTAAGTATTCGAGAAGGCTGCAAGGAAACCAGCGATGTACTGAAAGTTCATACCGATGAAACGGTTCAGGTGGTCTCTGCGATTAATGGATTGTCCGAGGCTTCAAGTGAAGTCGAGAAGAACTCACAGTTTGCGGCAGAAGCAGCGCAAGATGCGGCCGTGTCCAGTGACGAGACTAAGCAAATTAACACTGTGACCGAAACGTACATCAGTGATCTTGAGAAGCAAGTTTGTACGACGTCGGATGATATTCGTTCTATGGCCAATGAAACACAGAGCATCCAGTCGATAGTGTCTGTGATTGGTGGTATTGCTGAGCAAACCAACTTGCTTGCGCTGAATGCATCCATTGAGGCGGCGAGAGCAGGCGAGCATGGTCGAGGTTTTGCTGTCGTGGCTGACGAAGTCCGTGCGCTAGCAAACCGAACTCAAATCAGCACCTCTGAAATCGAAGAGGCGTTATCTGGGTTGCAATCTAAATCGGATGGCTTGGTTAAATCGATCGAGTTAACGAAGAGCAATTGTGAGATGACTCGTGCTCAAGTTGTGCAAGCGGTAAACATGCTAGCGAAGCTGACGGAACAGATGAAAACCGTGAGTCGTTTCAACAACGATATCTCTGCTTCTTCTGTCGAGCAAAATGCCTTGATTCATAGTATCGCTAAGAACATGCATAAGATTGAAAGCTTCGTTGAGGAACTCAATAAGCTAAGCCAAGATCAACTGACAGAGTCGGCTGAAATCAAAACACTGAATGGCAGCGTTAGCGAGCTAATGAGTAGCTTTAAAGTCTAACGTTTCTATTAATAAACACTAAAAATCAATGTTTTAATTGTGGCTTTTAGCCTGAGAGCCACTCCAAACCTGTCGAGTTTAGAGTGGCCTTTCTGCGTTGTTTTTGTCTCTAAATCCTCGGTAGCGCCACCTCATATCACCTCATTTGTCGCATCTCACATTATGATAAATAGATAATTGACATAAAATAGTACAAATATATCTTATCACTCTACTCTTATGGATAAGTGAGATAAATGTGAATAAGCCAACCCTCATCGTCGCTCTCGCTTCACTCACCTATGGCTGCGGTTGAAGCAGTTCAAATAGCTCAAGTGATAGCGATGACCCTTCTGATAACACCAGTCCAGGAACGTCTTATGGCGTTGTTGCGCCTTATGATATTGCTAAGTATCAAAACATCCTCTCCAGTTCTGACCTTCAGGTATCGGATCCTAACGGCACAGAGGGCAACAAAACCTCTGAAGTGAAAGATGGCGATTTCGATGGTTACATCAGTAATTACTTTTACGCAGATGAAGAGACGGAAAACCTAATTTTTAAAATGGCGAACTATAAGATGCGTTCTGAGGTTCGTGAGGGAGAAAACTTCGATATCAATGAAACGGGTGTAAGACGAAGCTTGTATGCGGAAATAAGCTTACCTGATATCGAGCATGCAATGGCGAGTTCACCTGCCGACCATGATGAAGTGACGTTGCTGCAGATACACAATAAGGGGACTGATGAGAGTGGTACGGGTTATATCCCTCATCCGCTATTGCGTGTGGTTTGGGAGCAAGAACGAGATGGCCTCACAGGTCACTACTGGGCAGTCATGAAAAACAATGCCATTGATTGTAGCAGCGCTGCTGACTCTTCGGATTGTTATGCCACGTCATACAATCGCTACGATTTAGGTGAGGCGGAATTGGACAGTTTTACCAAATTTGATCTTTCTGTTTATGAGAACACACTGTCGCTCAAAGTGAATGATGAAGTAAAAGTGAATCAAGACATCGCTTACTGGCAGCATTTATTGAGCTACTTCAAAGCGGGTATCTATAACCAATTTGAGAATGGTGAAGCGATTGCTTACTATCAGGCGTTGAGATACACCACGACTCAAATCGATGGATCAAACGATTGGGACATTAATGATTGGAAGCTGACTATTCCACCGAGTAAGAATGATTGGTATGGAAGCGGTGGTGACAGTGCTGCTGAGTTAGAACCAGAACGTTGTGAATCGAGTAAAGATCTTCTTTCAAATGACAGCGATGTGTACGACAGTGATATTGATCTTTCTTACTTCAATACTGATGAAGGAAGAATGCACTTTAGAGCGGATATGGGATACGGCACCTCTACCCAAAACTCTAGCTATATTCGCTCTGAGCTCAGGGAGTTGTATCAAAGCAGTGTTCAACCGGATTGTAGCACCAGCGATGAAGATACAAGTTGGTATTTGGACGACACTAGAACGAACGCTACCAGTCACGAGTTAACCGCAAGCTTGCGAATTGAAGATTACCCGAACATCAACAATCAAGATCCAAAAGTGGTACTTGGACAAATCCATGGTTGGAAGATCAATCAAGCATTGGTGAAACTGTTATGGGAAGGCGAGAGTAAGCCAGTAAGAGTGATACTGAACTCTGATTTTGAGCGCAACAACCAAGACTGTGATCATTGTGACCCGTTCAGTGTCGAGTTAGGGACTTATTCGGCAAGTGAAGAGTGGCGATATACGATTCGAGCCAATCCAGAAGGTATCTACTTGGCGACTCATGATTTAGATGGAACCAACACCGTTTCTCATTTAATCCCTTGGGGACAAGATTACACAGATAAAAATGGGGACACGGCCTCGTTGACGTCAGATTGGACATCGACAGACATCGCTTTCTATTTCAAAGCGGGCATTTACCCTCAATTTAAACCTGATAGCGGCTATGCTGGTGAGGTGTTCGATGTCAGCTTTAGTTCTCTTAGAGCGGCACACTATTGATTGAGTCGAGATTTAAGCCGTTCCTACATTAAATTAAAAGATCACATTAATGTGGTCTTTTCGGTTTTTAGGGAGAGATAAATCGGCGTTTTCTGATTGCTGGGAACTCGTCTTATTGAGTTTATAGCTCGCACATTCAGTGGAGGAGAGCCGTAGATGACGAGCTTATTTTGTATTCTAAATTTCTATATATTGTCTTTTATCAATAGGAAGTGTGATCCAGTTAAAGCATAGAAAAATCGGAAAGTGTTCCCAGTCTCATTTATTCAATGAAATATTTTATTTGTATTATAAGATTACGTAATATTTTCATGTTATCGCAAATACTGAGAGGGGAACCGCCTTATAGCTCGTGTTTGCTGATTTAGCTTTCACTTACGAACGCTGTCTTTGTATTATAATAATGGATTAAATATGAAACAAATTACTCTAAAAACCTTACTCGCTTCTTCTATTCTACTTGCGGTTGGTTGTGCGAGCACGAGCACGACGACTGCTGATTTTCCAAATAACAAAGAAACGGGTGAAGCGCTTCTAACGCCAGTTTCAGTTGCCGCTAGTAGCCATGATGGTAACGGCCCAGATCGTCTTATTGACCAAGATCTAACCACACGTTGGTCTTCAGCGGGTGACGGTGAGTGGGCAACACTAGACTATGGTTCAGTACAAGAGTTTGACGCGGTTCAGGCATCTTTCAGTAAAGGTAATCAGCGCCAATCTAAATTTGATATTCAAGTGAGTGTCGATGGCGAAACCTGGACGACGGTACTTGAGAACCAACTGAGTTCTGGTAAAGCTATCGGCCTAGAGCGTTTCCAATTTGAGCCAGCAGTGCAAGCACGCTACGTAAGATACGTTGGTCACGGTAACACCAAAAACGGTTGGAACAGTGTGACTGGATTAGCGGCGGTTAACTGTAGCATTAACGCATGTCCTGCTAGCCATATCATCACTTCAGACGTGGTAGCAGCAGAAGCCGTGATTATCGCTGAAATGAAAGCGGCAGAAAAAGCACGTAAAGATGCGCGCAAAGATCTACGCTCTGGTAACTTCGGTGTAGCAGCGGTTTACCCTTGTGAGACGACCGTTGAATGTGACACTCGCAGTGCACTTCAAGTTCCGACAGGCCTACCAGCGATACCAGTTGCTGGTAACGCACCGAGCGAAAACTTTGACATGACGCATTGGTACCTATCTCAACCATTTGACCATGACAAAAATGGCAAACCTGATGATGTGTCTGAGTGGAACCTTGCAAACGGTTACCAACACCCTGAAATCTTCTACACCGCTGACGATGGGGGTCTAGTATTCAAGGCTTATGTGAAGGGTGTACGTACCTCTAAAAACACTAAGTACGCGCGTACAGAGCTTCGTGAAATGATGCGTCGTGGTGATCAGTCTATTAGTACTAAAGGTGTTAACAAGAACAACTGGGTATTCTCAAGCGCGCCTGAATCTGACTTAGAGTCGGCGGCTGGTATCGACGGCGTTCTAGAAGCGACGTTGAAAATCGACCACGCAACAACGACAGGTAATGCGAATGAAGTAGGTCGCTTTATCATTGGTCAGATTCACGATCAAAACGATGAGCCGATTCGTTTGTACTACCGTAAATTGCCAAACCAAGCTACGGGCGCAGTTTACTTTGCACACGAAAGCCAAGACGCAACAAAAGAGGACTTCTACCCTCTCGTGGGCGATATGACGGCAGAAGTAGGTGAAGATGGTATCGCACTTGGCGAAGTGTTCAGCTACCGCATTGACGTTAAAGGCAACACGATGACAGTTACTTTAATGCGTGAAGGCAAAGACGATGTTGTACAAGTGGTTGATATGAGCAACAGCGGCTACGACGCAGGCGGCAAGTACATGTACTTCAAAGCCGGTGTTTACAACCAAAACATCAGCGGCGACCTAGACGATTACTCACAAGCGACTTTCTACCAGCTAGACGTATCGCACGATCAGTATCAGGAATAATGAATAAGTTGAATTTACAACTAAAATGGCAGCTATTATTAGCTGCCATTTTTTCATTACCGATAGGACTACTTTTATTTAATCCTAAGGCTTCGCTCTACAAGTTTTGGGTTTTAGGATACTTCGTCAATAAAAAAGGTTCAACGCGGATTAGCGGGAACTAAAAAAAAACGGCAGTAAGTGATATGGTTTAGTCGCCAAACAAAAACCATACACAAACGACCGTTTTCATGCCGAATCATACTTTCCTACCTTCATTCTGGGAAGGTTTTCAAATAATAAAGTCTCATCAGACAGCATCACTTATTACCCTGACTCTTAAACCTAACTCTGAGGCTAAGTGCCTTTGTGGTCTCGAGGCCGAGGCTATTCATGAGTATCAATGGCGTCATGTAAAAGAGACCATGTTGCTCGGTGTTCTTGTTGAACTTTCTGTTTAAACACGAAGAATTAAGTGTCGTAACTGCGGCATAAAAACAGAATCTCTATCTTGGTTGGAGCTTTAAGCTCGTATAACGGAGTGCCTAAAAAGATATATAGAACAAATGCTTACTGAAGATAAAAGCGGCTTTCCCGGGAAAGCCGCGATGAACCATAAAAAAGGCTTAGAAATTTATAAGCCTTTTTAAAGAATGGATAGTCACCATGTTTAAAATGAGTATGTAACACCAACGCGTGTTTTCAACTGACGTTCATTCTCTTCCGCTGAGCCGTAATCTGATGTCCAAAATTCAACATAAGGTCTTAGGTTATCGAATTTATAGCCGATTTTTACACCTAAATCCCATTCCCAATCTTCACCATTCGCTTTGACTTGATCTTCGTAGCTTTTGACGTAGTTCGCCTCATAACTTAATTGAAGGTTTTTTAAATCTTCGTCTTGGAATTTATAAGCGCCAGTCAATGTAAATTTACCTTGCTGAACAGTCTCACCAGCTAATGCTATTTTGTCGCCGTTAACTTTTGTGAGAGAACTGCTTGAACTGTCTGTGTAGTTTTGGAATTCATGACGGTAACGAAGAGCCGTTGTTAGACCGAAGTCAGCTTTATACCCAACACGAAACTGTGGTTTAAATGTTGTTTTTTCATCGCCGAACGTAATAGGCATACCTGGCTGCAAATACCACTTTTCATCTAACGCATAACGAACACCCCAATCAAACTCAGAATCTCCGCGTTCCAATTGGTTATATATATCGCCTTCTGCATTTGGAGCGAACTTTTGTTCAACGCTAAAATATAGCTTTGTCTCGTCTGCTATTTTCGTACTTCCGCCAATTTTAATACGATGCGCGTATTTATCGTCTTCATGCTTATGTTCTGCACGGTAATCAAGAGTTGCGCCAGTCGCTGTGCCTGCAAGAAGAGTTGTAGCAACAATTGCAGCAATTTTTGTAATAGAGTTCATACCTTTGTCTCACTATTATTTTTTATTTTGGATACATCCAATATACCCATGGCTCACAATTTAACACTATAAATGGTATTAAATTAATGTATGACAAATATGGTATTTATTACCGCTTAGTATTTCTGTGATATCTATCAAGAAGTTCTGAATAATGGAGTGAATATATAGTTAAATGTAATGAATGTCCCAGTTTTGCGCCTATTTATTAGGTTGAGCATGACTCGCTTCTCATATTTATAATGCTTGAGAATATACGAAATTAAAAATGTTAAAATAAGACAAATATTCGATTTATCTTTGGGGTTTGGTGGTGATGGCAACCTTGGTTGTTACGAGTAGCTGCTTTATCCAAGAGATCTTGTTCGAAAAGATAAGAGCTGTATTTGAGTGTGTTTAACAAGCTGTTAACCCTAATTTTTGTGGTTGGACTATTTAAATTGAAGAAAATAGTTATTGCGAATCAGTGTTCAAAGTATTTTCTGTGCTGAGAGAACTTGGTACTTATTTAACAATAAAGGATGAGTCATGTTTAAGAAAAACATATTAGCAGTGGCGCTATTAGCGACTGTACCAATGGTTACTTTCGCAAATAACGGTGTTTCTTACCCCGTACCTGCCGATAAATTCGATATGCATAATTGGAAAATAACCATACCTTCAGATATTAATGAAGATGGTCGTGTTGATGAAATAGAAGGGGTAGCCATGATGAGCTACTCACATAGTGATTTCTTCCATCTTGATAAAGACGGCAACCTTGTATTTGAAGTGCAGAACCAAGCGATTACGACGAAAAACTCGAAGAATGCGCGTTCTGAATTACGACAAATGCCAAGAGGCGCAGATTTCTCTATCGATACGGCTGATAAAGGAAACCAGTGGGCACTGTCGAGTCACCCAGCGGCTAGTGAATACAGTGCTGTTGGCGGAACATTAGAAGCGACATTAAAAGTTAATCACGTCTCAGTTAACGCTAAGTTCCCAGAAAAGTACCCAGCTCACTCGGTGGTTGTTGGTCAGATTCACGCTAAAAAACATAATGAGCTAATCAAAGCTGGAACCGGTTATGGGCATGGTAATGAACCACTAAAGATCTTCTATAAGAAGTTTCCTGACCAAGAAATGGGTTCAGTATTCTGGAACTATGAACGTAACCTAGAGAAAAAAGATCCTAACCGTGCCGATATAGCTTACCCTGTTTGGGGTAACACGTGGGAAAACCCTGCAGAGCCGGGTGAAGCGGGTATTGCTCTTGGTGAAGAGTTTAGTTACAAAGTGGAAGTGAAAGGCACCATGATGTACCTAACGTTTGAAACCGAGCGTCACGATACCGTTAAGTATGAAATCGACCTGAGTAAGGGCATCGATGAACTTGATTCACCAACGGGTTATGCTGAAGATGATTTTTACTACAAAGCGGGCGCATACGGCCAATGTAGCGTGAGCGATTCTCACCCTGTATGGGGACCTGGTTGTGGCGGTACTGGCGATTTCGCTATCGATAAAAAGAATGGCGATTACAACAGTGTGACTTTCTCAGCGCTTAAGTTGAACGGTAAATAGCACATAGCATAACCAATAGGCTAGCTAGACGCAGTCCTTAAGGAATATTTTCGAAGACCACTTAACCGAATGTTGAGTGGTCTTTTTGTTTTATATGAGTTTTAAGATGACCTTGGTATTAATGTGACCTTGGTATCAATGAGGGTGTGCTGAAGCCTACCAATGAATGGTACAGCTAAAACAATACAACCTTGTCAAAAGACAAGGTTGTATTCAGAACGCGTGGGAAGATTTTAGGACGGCAACTCGATACGGAGTTTAGTCATACATCAACTCTTTAGCTTTGTCGGCATCAAACTCTTTAAGAGACTTTCGAGCCAAATGACGGAATGGGAAAGCTTTAACGACTTCTTCGAATGGTTGGATAGCGAAAGCCCAAAAGATAGAACCGTCTAATCCAAAGATGATCAATGCACACAATGGAATTGAAATTACCCATTGACCAGTAAAGTTGATTTTGAAGACTGCGGTCGTTTTTCCTAGTGCTCTTAATACATTCCCATGAACCGTGTTGTAGCCACGGACAATCGGCAAGAAGATGTAGAGTGGGGCGATAACGGCCAATGCTTGATAGGTAGACTCATCCAAGTTCGGGTAAATGTCACCAATAACCAGACTTAATCCTGCGAACAAGATTGCACACACAAAAGAAATGACGACCGCAATATCAATACTGGTATCGACGTTTTTGACTAGGTCATCCATCTTTTTAGAGCCAATCGCTTGGCTGATAGTAATTGCGGAAGAGTGAGCCCAAGCAGTAATAAATTGAGAGACAGCCCTGATCCAAGGCATCACCAAAGTAATCGCAACATACGCGTTGATGTTAAGTTGCGAATACAGTAACTGATAAATCGTTGCGCCAATCAATAGCATGGTTACATTTGCTGCGACAGGGAATATCTCGATAAAGTGACGACGAACGTTTGTCATGAACTCAGATCGCTGGGCGTCTAATTTGAGTGAAATTGCTGAGCTCAAATACACGCAAAGAACCAGATACACAAGGCGAAGGGTGATAGCAATAACACTGCCTAGCGCGGCGCCTTGAACACCAATACCTTCGAAATTTGAAAAGCCGTGAATGAGTCCATAAGAAAGTACAGCGTTGATCGGCAATTCAATCAAATACCCTTTAAACGGTATCTTGGTTCTTCCTAATGCATTAAATAGGGCGATAATTACTTGCGTTAATGCTGTGAAAATGACGAGATACTTTGAGATATCAAGGTAGTGGCTGATTTCTAAGTAAAGGGCTTTATCGTCGGTTAAGGCTTGAATTAAAGGCTGTTCTAAAAAGGTGAGCAGAAACCAAAATATTGTCGCGATACCTAAGTTGATGAACAGACCTGCCCAAAACGCTTTGGATAATGAAGCGGTAATGCCAGAACCCACGGCGCGGCTTAATACTAGCTGAGTGCCGTTTGCCAGCGCCATTTGAATACCGAGTACAAAAGCAACCATAGTGGTCGCAATTCCCATGGCAGCCAAAGGTATTTCACCAAGAGGAGAGACAAGCAGTGTGTCGATCATCAACATCGACTGCATCAAGATACCGTTTAAGGCGAGGGGCCAGGCGAGAGAGAAATTTTTCCTTACGTACGATTGTGAAGACACAAACAACACCTTATGTGTATAACCGTAAGCTTTCTCTGAGGTGGCGGAGTAGAGCGTTTAAAGAAGAAAACACTACGGTAGTTGATGGTTAAAAAATGGGTGCTAAAACAAGACTGACTTGTGTCTTTGAAAAACAAGTCAGTTTGGTTAATCTCGGTTATGCGATGGCTAATTCAACCCTAGAGAGCTTTTGGTTCTCATCGTCTAGCAGGACTTGAGAAGCAATTCGAGCTTGCTTGGCATCGCCAGACATTATTGCGTCGTAAATCGCTTTGTGTTCTTCTAAACAGAAGCGACCGCCTTCAGCGGAGTGGTCGATAAACTGCTTGAAGATAGTCGACAGAATGTTCGCGAATGGAATGTAAAATTGATTACCTGTCGATAAGAAAATCGTTTGGTGAAACAGGTGATCGTTGGTCGTCCACTCTTCATAATCGAAGCTATTTGCTGCGATGGTCATTTTCTGGAAAAGAATCGAAAGCTCTTTGCGTTGCTCTACAGTTGCATTGGTTGCAGCGAGTGCACACGCTTCCGGGTCAATCGCTTTTCTTAAGCCTAAAAATTGAGACAAGAAGGGTTTAGTATCTTCTAAATCTTGGATCCAGTACAGCAATTGCGGGTCCAAGAAGTGCCACTGTGTTCTCGGTTTGATACGAGTGCCCACTTTTGGCTTCGACTCGATTAAACCTTTTGCCGAAAGTAGCTTAGTTGATTCTCGAAGGGCAGTTCTGCTCACTCCAAAGATTTCGCACAGCTCCATTTCGCTGGGTAACTTTTGATTTTCTTCTAACTCGCCTGACAAGATCTTGCGAGCAATTTGTCTCGCCACTTGAACATGAATTCGGCGGCTTGAATCTTCCACCAATGTAAATATTGACATTTAAACCACCTGAAATTGAAACTTTGAAAACACTAAAAGCCAGACGAATCTGGTGTTTAGTGTCAGTGTATACGTCGAATTTAGTGTGAGGTTTTCCCTCATCTACTCGGGTCTGTTAACCTTATATAGTGTGGCGAACTTAAATCGCTGAGTGAGCTTATATAAACCAGCTAACTAGGGCGTTATTTGTCCGCCGTTAACATCTAGGATTTGACCTGTGATGTAACCGCTGCAAGCGTGCGATGCA
This sequence comes from Vibrio sp. 10N.261.51.F11, assembly GCF_041471665.1. NCBI lineage: Bacteria > Pseudomonadati > Pseudomonadota > Gammaproteobacteria > Vibrionales > Vibrionaceae > Vibrio > Vibrio sp. 10N.261.51.F11. Next base: position 43,098 of record NZ_JBFROW010000010.1, read on the forward strand.
AAGAAAGCGAATGAAGGGGCAACTTCATCAATATGGCCAAAGCGTCCCATTGGAATGTTGTTAGCAATGGTCGCTTTCAAATCGTCGCTCTTGCCATCGTGAAATGCGGTGTCGATAGTGCCCGGTGAAACAATGTTGAAACGGATATTGTCTTGCGCGAACTCTTTCACCCAATTGCGGTGAATGTCGTGTAACCAAGCCTTAGACGCGGCATAGATGCCTGCACCAACACCACCGCCTTCGCGAGCGGCGATAGATCCTGTGCTAATCACACAAGATGTTTGCCCGGACTCAGCAGCAGAGGCGCGTAAGTGCGGGATAGAGAACTTGGTTGTCATCAGCGCAGAGCGAACATTAAGGTTCATTACGCGCTCATAAAACTCATCATCGATATTTTCTAGATTGGCGCGACCACCAAGGCCACCGGCGTTGTTAATCAACACGTCCATGCCACCAAAATGATCAGTGAACTCTTTGACTAACCTTTCGCACTCTAATGTGTCCATTAGGTTTGCAGGAAAAAAGGCAACATCGCCACCCAGTGCGGTAAGTTCAGATAGAACGTCATCGACTTTTGGGCTGAAAGCACGACTATTGATGCCGATTTTTGCGCCGTATTTTGCAAAGACACGTGCGGTAGCTAAACCCATACCAGCAGTAGAGCCAGTAATTAGAATGCGTTTGCCTTTTAAATCGTTAAACATCAGAGCCGCCTATATTGTAGATTATTCACGCCAATAAATCATACAATAACACTTGCTATATTCAAGGGTGTTTATCTAAAAACGGGTTATTACCGACATAAATAGTGAGAGTAAGGGTGGTTTTGTGAGTTCACGCATACATTGAAATAGTAAATGAGAACTATTTGTATGAATTGATAGGTTGAATTGGTTTTATAAACCTAAAGATGAGCAGGTTTGTGAAATATTGCTCCAACCTTTACTGGTAGTGACCTCACGTTATTCTGATGCTGTGTTGGTGAAGATATAAATCAGTGCTATAGTCCGAGTTAAATAATACATATCTAATCGGTAAGTAGACACATGGCTGGCTCTTTCAATTCTATTTCAGGCTCTAAGCGAAGCCTTCATGTGCAAGTTGCACGTGAAATCGCCCGTGGTATTTTGTCGGGCAATTTGCCTCAAGGTTCTATTATCCCTGGTGAGATGGCTCTGTGTGAGCAATTTGGTATCAGTAGAACAGCATTAAGAGAAGCGGTTAAGCTTCTGACTTCAAAAGGCCTATTAGAATCTCGTCCTAAGATCGGTACTCGCGTTGTTGACCGTGCATTCTGGAACTTCTTAGATCCACAATTGATCGAATGGATGGACGGTTTGGCCGATACAGACCAATTCTGTCATCAGTTTTTGGGTTTACGCCGCGCGATTGAACCAGAAGCGTGTGCTTTAGCTGCTCAGTTCGCGAGTGCAGAACAACGCATTGAGCTGTCTGGTATTTTCCAACAAATGGTAGAAATTTCTAGCGAAGAAACGCTTGATCAAGAGCGTTGGCTAGATATCGACATGAAGTTCCATAGCCTGATCTTCAATGCAACAGGTAACGACTTCTATCTTCCATTTGGTAACATCTTAACGACCATGTTTGTTAACTTTATTTCTCACTCTTCTGAAGAGGGAAGTACTTGTATTAACGAACACCGCCAGATTTATGAAGCAATCATGGCAGGTAATAGTGACAAAGCACGCCACGCGTCAGCAAGTCACCTGTTAGAAACAAACCACAGATTACCAGCCGCTAGTTAATTGTTTTCACTGTTATTTTAGCTTTGATCGTTTTGCATTATCGACGAGAGGGCATTCTCGTAAAACTAGGGTAGTCAAAGTTAAAATTACGGTTATTCAAAAGCTAATTTCAGCAGTGACCTCTAAAAAGCACGTTTGATACGTGCTTTTTTTGCATCCAAATTTGATGAAAACCTGACTGGTGTCCAATATTTAATCTATTATTTGCTGTTTCGTTAAAAGCACTAGTAACCAGTATTTTAAGTTATATAATAATACTAATTAAATTATTGTGAGTGTGATTATGCCTCAGTCTCTACTGCCAAATATTCTTCAATTCATAGGTCAAATCGACCCATTCGATAAGATCCCTAAACAAGCACTTCGCGAACTTGCCTCTAACGTGCAAATTACTTATCTCGGCAAGGGAGATGTGGTCGATTTGTGTGAGTCTGGGAAGGAAAAATCGCTCTATATCATTCGAACGGGCTCTATGGAGCAACGAAAATCGGATGGTGTGCTTCGTGCCCGTCTAGGCAGTGAAGATTTGTTTGGCTTTACGTTCTTAGATTCTGAAGTCAACGACGAAAAAGGCTATAGAGCTGTCGCAATCGAAAACACCTTACTTTATGTGATTCCACACTCGGCACTTCAAACGCTTTTCAAAGCCTTTCCAAGTTGCGCAGAACACTTTGCTTCACAGGCGCAGGTTCGCTTGAAGTCGGCACTGGATGTGGTCTGGTCGAATAAAGAGAAAGGCCTGTTCATTCGTAAAGTTGAGGAAGTGGCAAGCGGGCAGGTGGCAATTGTTAAGTCTGAGCAAACCATCCAGTCGGTTGCGGTTGAAATGCTTCATCAACGCTCACCGTGTGCCGTGATCTATGAAGGTGAAACCATTGTTGGTTTGATCACCGACCGAGACATGACTAAGCGAGTGATTGCCCACGGCGTGAGTACTGATAGCCTGATCTCAGAGGTAATGACGCACTCTCCACTTACTGTAAAACCGGATGATCTGGTGCTGCATGCGGCCTCTATCATGATGCAATTTAATATCCGTAACTTGCCCGTTGTGAAAGAGAATAAGGTCGTTGGTCTTCTTACTACGTCTCATTTGGTTCAAAACCACCGTGTTCAAGCGATATTCTTGATCGAGAAAATCAAATACGCGGGCAGCGTGAAAACCATGTCTTCGTTCACCTCAGAGCGACAAGCTATTTTTGAAGCGCTGGTGGAAGGTAAAGTGGCGCCTGAAACCGTCGGCAAGGTAATGACCATGATTATGGACGCCTACACCCGTCGATTGATTCAAATAGCGATTGATAAGTTAGGCCCACCACCGTGTGATTTCTCTTGGATCGTAGCCGGATCGCACGCACGTAATGAAGTGCACATGTTGTCGGACCAAGACAGCGCGATTGTTCTTGCTGACGATGCAACCGACAGTGACCGTATTTACTTCAAACACTTAGCGATGATGGTGACCAACGGCTTAGCAAGCTGTCACTACCCATTATGTCCAGGTAAATTCATGGCTGCGACGCCAAAATGGTGTCAGCCACTCAGTGTATGGAAGCACTACTACAAGAAGTGGGTGGCTAACCCAGAGTACGAACGCTTGCTTAATATCAGTGTGTTCCTAGAAATTCGTACTATCTACGGCAACAGTGAGTTCGAAGGTATTCTGCGCGATGAGCTGCATAGCAATATTCGCGGTAACCGTGAGTTTTTAAGCACGCTAGTGAAAGACGCGGTCAATACCAACCCGCCACTTGGCATCTTCAATAGCTTAGTGCTAGAGAAGTCAGGTGAGAATAAGAAAACGTTGAACGTGAAGAAGTACGCGATCAACTTGATTATCGACTTAGCGCGTATTTATGGCCTTGCTGTGGAGTGCGATTTGTCGGCGACTGACGAACGTTTCGCTGCTGCCAATGAAAAAGGCATGCTGAGCGACGATGCATTCAAGAACATTCTGGGTGCTTACCAGTTCATTCTCTCTTTCCGTTTTGGCCATCAACTTGAAGCGCTGAAGAACGGGGATGTGCCTGACAACAACATCAACCCAGATAGCTTTGGTAGCTTTGAGCGTAAACACTTGAAAGATGCCTTTAGGATCATTGCTGACCTTCAAGAAGCGGCGAAAATTCGTTTCGGAGCACGTTAATGAAGCTATGTTCAACTAATAAATGTTTAAAACGAATGCTAAACTATTTTCACCCGCTTGAACGAATTAAACGCAAGCGTAAGCAATATTTGGGTACGGTTAAGCTGCCAGAAGCGTTACATGATCTGGTAGAACAGCCTTGTCCTGAAATGACGGATTTGGCCAAAGACAGCGACTATATCGTGTTGGATCTCGAAACCACAGGCTTAGACAGCGAACAAGATCTTATCTTGTCTATGGGATGGGTCGATGTGGTGAAAGGACGAATCGATTTGGCTTCTGCCAAGCATATCTACCTGAACAATGATTCTCAGATTAACGCTGAAACTGCGGTGATTAACCACATCACACCACAGATGCTGGAAGAGGGCGCATCTATTCATGATGCGATGCTCGCTTTCTTCGAAGCAGCGAAAGGCAAGATTATCGTCGCGCACGCGTGTGTAGTCGAAGAGAAGTTCATTAGCCAATACCTTCTTCGCTGCTACGGTTTAAGAGCGATTCCTCTGCTTTGGCTTGATACCTTGTGTATTGAGAAAAGCATGGAGAAAGCGATCAGCAATCATGAAGAAGTCGATTTAACCTTGGCAGGGACTCGCGAAAGGTACGGGCTTCCTGAGTACAACAGCCACAATGCATTAGCCGATGCCGTTTCGACAGCGGAATTGTTTTTGGCTCAGCAGAAGCGAGTTGTGCCTAACGATAATGTGACCGTTGCCTTTCTCTATCGGATTAGTCACTAGGAAAAAGAGCTGCAAGTGCGCGGCTCTTATTTTACTGATTTTAAAGGAAAAAAAGCCAGCGATTAAGCTGGCTTTTGTTTAGGTCTTAGAAAATTAGGACAGTAATTATCTTAGATTATTCATGTAGCTATCGATTAGAAGCTGTAAGTTAGACCAACACGGCTACGCAGTTCACGAGTCGCTTTAGTTGATGAAGTGCTCACATCACCAAACTCTACATATGGTGCCCATTGACCCATAATATGGCGAATGCTTGCGTTCAACTCGTAGTTGGTATCGTCGTTGTCGTAGATGTCATAGCCATCCGCTTTGTAGTAGTTACCTTCTAGACCAAAGCGCCAGTTTTCCATTGAGTAGTTAACGTTTGCCGTTAGACGGTGACGACGTTGATTAGAAACGTTTTTATCAACCGTGATTGGAACACCGTCACTATCAACAATAACATCACCATTGTCATCGAATTGATACTCTGAGCTGCTAGTGTTCTGTCTCATATCGTAACGGTAACGAGCACTTAGGCTTAGACCATCAACGCTATCCACTTTGTATGTTGCACGAACTTGAGGCTTGTATGTAACGCCAGATTCACGACCTTCAATTGGCATACCGTAAGTCATTGTCCAGTTATCGTTTAGTACATGACGGTAGTTTAGACCAAGCTCCCAACCATTGTTCTTCAAATCTTCCATGAATTTACCGTCTTCTCCCTTGAATTTCGCTTCGATATCTACAAGGAAGTTGCCAATGCTATCGCCAAGTTTTACACGAGTAGCGTGTTGATCTGTATGACTCTTGTATTCGTGTCTCATATCGAAAGACGCAGCAGATACAGAGCCAGCAGCGAGTACAGATGCCACAGCAATCACGATTTTAGTTTTATTCATGGTATTAATTCCATATTTATAGGTTGAGTATTGGCCATAATTACAAGCCAAATAGAGTAGTTCTTGTCTTAAATGCATTTTGTTTTTGAAATTATTTCTTGGTTATTTCAAATTTATTTTGCATTTAAATAATACAAATATGGTAGCGATCCGAGGCGTGATGATCTGTGAACTTGATCGTGTTGTTAGGACAAAACCACTATTTACAAAGGGTTACAAAATCGAGTTGTCTTGTTAAGTTGATGTTTTTTAGTGATTTGTTTGGCTGTTGATAATGGTTTTGAAGAGTTTTGTTCATCAATAAATGTGCGCTACAGCAAAAAATTGAACCTTTAGATATCATTTTTATTTGTAATACATTATTATTTACTAACTTTCTTTAGCAACACATAACTTTGCTGTGTTGATTGCATGAACAGACGGTGTGAAGCCGAATAAGTAAGAGTGGTCTTGAAGCTAAATGGATTAAATCCACCGCTTTAAGAACATGAGACATTTACTTGAGGTGATTTAAAGCTCAATCAGAGAAGGTTTGAAATGTAGTAGGCAAGGTAGTGACATAGCCTGCTATATAAGTATGAACTTGATAGGAATGAACTGGGTTCGAATCGTTACCCGTTGTTCTCATCAGCGACAAAGAAGAAATCGTTGAAGTGCTTGCGAAAGCATTTTGATTATTGCTCCCAACTATTCTAATTATAACTTCTGCTTTCATCTAGAAAGGTAGGAGATGGTAGTCGAAGATCTACCCTTGCGCTCATGTTGATACAGGCAACATGAGCGTTTTTTTATTTTAAATTTGAGTAGAGAGTCGTGTGCGGCTCAATAAGCGTGTAAACCGCGGCTTAAGAATAGGCTTTTAGGTTGATGACAACACGCTCAAGTGAGTCTGTTACAGCATCAAAGCCACGAACATTCACGCTTAATCACATGAATGTTCGTTTCCCTTCTCTTCTCTTCTCTTGTCTCTTAGTTGCAGACGTGTAGCTGCAAACTTTAACAGCAGGCGTTTAGTTATATCAAAGAGCTCCGTGAGAGCTGTTCTTGAGGCTTAGCTTTCTGTAGGCATCCACACCTGTTTAGAGGTGACTTTGTGATCTTTAAAGGTCAGTTCTTCAACTTTGTCACCGTTAGTATTCCAGCGAGTAAGTTTTCCGTTCGCGACTTCACCTTCATCAAACTTCGCTTGGCTGGCCTTATTACCGTTCGGGTAGTAGTCCGTTACCAATCCATCTTTTTGTCCGTCGCTGTATTCAGCTGTCAGGCTTTGTTCCCCATTGGGATACCAGCGAGAGGCGGTGCCTGATAATTCATTGTCTTTATAATTGAGTTCTGCTTTTTTCTGTCCGTTTGGATACCAGGTTTCAGCTTTGCCTTGCAGTTCACCTTTTACGTAATTCACTTTAGAAGCGACTTGGCCATTCGGATACCAGTTAGTTTCTAGCCCAAGTTCTAAGCCATCGGCAAACTGAGCTTGGGTCGCGACTTGGCCGTTATCGAACTTCTCTTCAAATTGACCAGTGAAAGGTTTTGAATGGTTTACTTGGTAAGCCACGCCTTTACGCATCTGTAAGTAGTCAACAGCATCTTCACGCGGTGTTGCTGCATAGCTCATAGAAGATACCGTACTAAGAGCAATTAAGATTGGAACGTATTTCTTCATAATGACACCTTTTTATTGGACGGGGAAAGTGTAACGGGTGTGTTAAAAGCATTTCACTTCCGTGTATCCCTGTCAGTATCTAATAGTGGTTTTCAAGTTTTCATTATTGGCTGCCTAATATAAGGAACTTTTAAAAGCAAATTATCGATCTTATTTGTACTACAAATGCATTGGTTTAATTCATTTTTATAAATTATATCTAACGATATTTTTGCTGCTCTTCTTTAAGCTTTGATCGTCAAGAATAATAGTTTTTAACGATGAATCTTCGATTTTTAGAGACTTTGTTCATGTTTTTCGGGGTTTTGGTCGAAATTTAGTGCGGATAACTGCACTGACTTGAGGAATTGCGCTCCTAGGTGGTGCAACTTTGAACTCGATCACTTGTATGATTAATTGAGTGTCAGACTGTAAGATCACTGTCACGCATTTGGATTATTGTAGTACAAATATACTTGCCATTTATTTATAGTGACCTCAACAAAAAAACATAAATAAAAGGTCTAACGATGGAACTCAATACCCTGATAGTTGGCATCTACTTCCTATTCTTAATTGCGATAGGGTGGATGTTTCGAACGTTTACAAGTACGACAAGTGATTACTTCCGTGGGGGAGGTAATATGCTGTGGTGGATGGTAGGTGCAACCGCATTTATGACCCAGTTCAGTGCTTGGACATTTACTGGTGCAGCAGGTAAAGCCTTTACCGATGGCTTTGCCGTAGCGATTATCTTCATCGCGAACGCATTCGGTTACCTAATGAACTACCTTTACTTCGCTCCGAAGTTCCGTCAACTGCGTGTTGTGACGGTAATTGAAGCGATTCGTATGCGTTTTGGTAAGGTGAATGAGCAAGTATTTACTTGGTCTGGTATGCCAAACAGCGTTATCTCTGCAGGTATTTGGTTGAATGGTCTAGCAATCATCGCATCGGGTATCTTCGGCTTTGATATGACAACGACGATTGTCCTAACGGGTCTGGTTGTACTGGTGATGTCAGTGACGGGCGGCTCTTGGGCGGTAATCGCATCTGACTTTATGCAGATGGTTATCATCATGGCAGTAACGGTGACATGTGCAGTCGTTGCTATTTACCACGGTGGCGGTGTTACGCAGATCATTAGCGACTTCCCAACGGATTCGTTCATCACGGGTGACAACCTTAACTACATGAGCATCTTCAGCATCTGGGCTGTGTTCATCTTCTTAAAGCAGTTCAGCATTACCAACAACATGCTTAACTCTTACCGTTACCTTGCTGCAAAAGATTCAAACAACGCACGTAAAGCAGCACTGCTTGCTTGTGTACTAATGACGCTTGGTCCAATCATCTGGTTCATGCCTTCTTGGTTCATGGCTGGTCAAGGTGTTGATTTAGCAGCTGCTTACCCAGAAGCTGGCAGCAAAGCCGCTGACTTCGCTTACCTTTACTTCGTTCAAGAATACATGCCTGCAGGTATGGTTGGCCTTCTGATTGCCGCTATGTTCGCAGCAACAATGTCTTCAATGGACTCAGGTCTAAACCGTAACTCAGGTATCTTCGTTAAGAACTTCTACGAGCCGATTCTTCGTCCTAAAGCGACAGAGAAAGAGCTAATGGTTGTTTCTAAACTAACGTCTACCTTCTTCGGTATCGCGATCATCTTGGTTGCTCTGTTCATCAACTCTCTTAAAGGTCTGAGCCTTTTCGACACCATGATGTACGTGGGCGCATTGATCGGCTTCCCAATGACAATTCCAGCATTCTGTGGCTTCTTCATCCGTAAAACACCGGATTGGGCAGGTTGGGGCACGCTAGTTGTAGGTGGTGTGGTTTCTTACTTCGTTGGTTTCGTTATCACTGCGGACATGATTCAAAACTGGTTCGGTCTAAATGAACTAACTGGCCGTGAGTGGGCTGACCTGAAAGTGGCTATCGGCCTTATCGGTCACATCATATTTACTGCTGGCTTCTTTGTTCTTTCAACACTGTTCTACAAGCCTCTTGCTGAGCACCGTGAGAAAGACGTAGACAAGTTCTTCAACAACCTAGCGACGCCACTAGTTGCTGAAAGTAATGAACAGAAGAAACTGGATAACAAGCAACGTCGTATGTTGGGTTCACTTATCGCGGTAGCGGGTGTGGGCGTAATGACTATGTTCGTACTGCCAAACCCAATGTGGGGACGCATGGTATTCGTTCTGTGTGGCTTGATTGTGTTCTCTGTTGGTCTGTTACTTGTTAAAGCAGTCGATGACAAAGTCGAGCAACAAGACGAAGTGACTCCAGCCGAAGGCTAATTTAATACGCATCCTAAATAACATCACGGCCACCTGAACGGGTGGTCGTCATTTTTATAATCCAAACTTTAATGTGAGATGTACGATGAACAAAAAACTATTATCGGTAAGCATTATTAGCGCGTTCACACTCGCTTTTGCAACAGGCTGTACAACACAAGAAAAAACAGCACCCGTAGTCAGTGTCGCTGAACAAGCTACGCCTGCTGTTAGCGAAATTGACCGTAGTTACCTATTGAGCAGTGACCGCTTAACAGAGGTAGATGGCGACACTTTAGCCGTTGCTTCGGAAGAGCAAGTGGCTGCGCTTAAAGCACAATTTGAAAACCTAAAAGATGGCGACGAAGTGGTTATCCCTGCCGGTAAATACGCGAACTTAGGTCAAGTGACGATCACGGCGAATGACATCACTATCAAGGCTGAGCAAGCAGGCTCTGCGTGGATCACTGGTTTGATTCAGTTTGAACTGAAAGGCGATGACATCACGCTTGATGGCTTGGTATTTACTGAGGGCGGTCCTAACGAACGCTTTGGTGCAGTACGTATGATGGGTAATGGCAACACGCTGCAAAACTCAACATTCTACTACTTCAACCATGATTACACGTACGAGCCAGACGAGCGTCGTTCTGAGTATCCAAAGTACCTATGGGTTTCTCTATGGGGTAAAGATGGCAAAGTCATCAACAACCGTTTCGAAGGTAAGCAAAAACGCGGCACTTTGATCGGTGTACAAAAAGATGACACAGCCGACAACCACCTGATCGCAAATAATATCTTCATGGATCAAAAGCCTAACCAATTCAATGAATTCGATATCAAAGAAGCGATTCGTTACAACGGCAACAGCTGGGAAGCGATCCGTATTGGTGATTCTAAAGCTTCACAGTGGGATTCAAGTTCTAAGTTCGTGAACAACCTGATGATCGATATGGATGGTGAGCGTGAGCTTATCTCGATTAAGTCGGGCGACAACACGATCTCAGGTAATACTATTTTCCAAAGCACCGCGCTTATTTCACTGCGTCACGGAAAAGGCAACACGGTTGAGAACAACATGATTCTTGGCAATGGAAAGCGCCTAACCGGCGGCGTCCGTATCTACGATGAAGATCATGTGATTCGCAATAACTACATTGCAAACACTCGAGGCCGCGATGGTTTGATCGAAGGCAACGCTGACCTACGTGGCGGCATTGTTATTAACACAGGTATTATCGACGTAGCGAATGGTGAGCAGCTAGATCAATCGGTGAAAGGCAAAGAGCTGAACAAGCAGTGGACACCGAAAAACATCACCATCGAGAATAACTCTCTAGTCGACACTGAGTGGGGCATTGTTTACGGCAACCAAAGCCACCGTGTAAGTTTGTTTGACAACGCAGAAGTGGAAGGCATTTATGCGGGCGTTGATGTGGCGTTCAAACACAACGTGGTTGATAACTCGCAATCTCCTGAATTTGTAAGTGTGCGTGCAACGCAAGATTACCCATTAGTCGGCGCAACCTACACAGACGAAACTTACGTAGGTCAAGTAACGGATTCTGGGTTGATTGAAAGCTATTCGGTTGAACTGCCAAAAATGACGGTTGAGAACGGTATCAACGCTTATCAAGGCGAAGGTGCAGACGTGTCTAAACTTGCGGTCGTGACGGCTGAAACAGCGGGTCCGGACTACGTGCTTGAGAATACGACTAAGTAAGTTATTGGCTATGGGTCATTACTTAATGGCTAATGCTTAATGGTTTGAGCTATCAAATCAATTCACGATAGCTGTCTTGACCATTAACACTTAAAAAGCCTCAACAGATAATGTCTGTTGAGGCTTTATCGATCTTAGGTCGTGATCATCTCAATCTTACGTCGAGACTACTGTGATTTATACTTATGCAGTAGATCCCAAGGGATATGACATAAGTGGTGATCTTCAGGGAAGTGACTTAAGTGATGCTGGTGGATGTCGTCGCTGGCAACATAATTGGTCAACGGCAACACCTCAATAGCGATACGGTCGGCATCATCTCTTGAAGAAATATAGTGCTTAGCTTCGGTTAAGTGTTCTGCATTAGTGCTGTATACACCTGTGCGGTATTTCTCTCCGACATCGACACCTTGTTTATTCAAGCTGTAAGGGTCGATAATCTCAAACAAGTGTTCCATCAAAATCGTGACTGACGTGATGTTTGGATCAAATTCAATTTGTACGCACTCCGCGTAGCCATTGTAATCGCTTTGTGTGCCGTCGCTTTGTGTCGTTTTGTTCTCTGTTGGCTGGGCCCTTCCATTAGCACGGCCTGCTTCTGTGCTGATAACACCAGGAACGTACTTAATAAATTCTTGTACACCCCACAAGCAGCCGCCAGCTAAATAAATTTGTTCCATACTTCTCTTTGAGCTCTCTGTGTTTGTTGATGTTCGTTAGGTACCCGAATCAATACGATGATACCCGTACGTATAAAAAAGCGTCTATAAAAATGAGCGCGCAAATAAAAACAAGCGTTTAGGCATTGTAAACCTGTGCGACTGAACAAACATAAGTTTAATATGATTTGTGATTATATAAGTCAGTATTGCTTTGTCATCAACTCGAATCTCAACATCAAGTGAGCGTTACTCTAAACATGTTTGATCAAATAAAAGACTTCATTAATCCGAGCAAGAACCCAGACTTGACTCAGGCTCATGAATATCAGCGCAAGCATCTTCCTACATTGTGGCTGTTGGGCAAAACGGGGGCGGGCAAGTCATCGTTTATTCAAGCGGTCACGGGCGACTCTTCTGTAGAAGTGGGCAATGGTTTTGCGCCTTGTACCATGACGGCGATGTCGTATGAGTTTCCGCAAGACAAACCCGTGATGAGGTTTCTTGATGCCAGAGGACTCAGCGAAGCGAATTACGATGCGAAAGAGGATTTGGAAGAGATTGGTCAGGCAGGTAATGCGTTAGTCGTTGTAATGAAAGCCGACGAACCTGAACAATCCGCTGTGCTTACGGCTCTAAAACAGATTAAGAAACAGAAGAAGATTAAACACTTGTTGCTGGTTCATACGGCGGTGTTGTCTTCCAGTGAACCAGATCGAGCAAGGCAAATTCAGTTCAACACCAACCAAGTAGAGAAGGCTTGGGGTAAAGAGTTTGAATCGGTAGCGGTCGATTTCGAAACGGATGACAACGCTATGTCTAACAGCGAAGCGGTTTACAACTATGACATCTTGTTAGAAAAGCTGAGCAGTATTCTTCCGGTGATAGGAATGATGGTGCAAGACAAAGAACATTCCACGCAAGAAGAAGCCAACTTTGATCAAGTAGAAAACGAAGTGCTTTGGTATGCAGGAAGTGCCGCAGCGAGTGACCTGATTCCGGGTGTTGGTTTGGTGTCGGTACCTGCGATTCAAGCCAAAATGCTTCACAGCTTGGCCAATCAATATGGGGTCGAATGGAATAAGAGAGTCTTTAGTGAGTTGATAGGCACTCTGGGAAGCAGCTTTGCTTTGCAATACGGAATGAAGCTGGGCACTCGACAGTTGATAAAGCTGATTCCAGTTTATGGTCAAACGGTAGGTGCGGTGGCTGCAGCGGCAATGAGTTTCGGCACCTCTTATGGTTTAGGTCGCGCGGCTTGTTTTTACTTCTATCATAAGAACAAAGGTGAAGAAGTGTCTGAACAAGAGATGCAGAAGATCTACAAAGAATCTCTGAAAAAAGGAAAGGCGGCGTCGGGTTATGAAGAAAATTAGAAACCTATTTCGATTACTGGCGGTGCTATCGAGCGGACGCTGGGGCATTGCCCTGATTTCGGCGATCTTCCCAAGCATTATCATGATGGGTTTTGGTGTCTTCTTGGCGATCAAATACGGTTATCTACTCGAAATGTCGATTGCCATTGCCGTGAGTACCTTGGTGTTCACCATTCCTTTATTCATTTCTAGCCGTTCTTCAAGCCGCTCTTCAAATAAAGAGTCTTTCTCGAATAAAGAGAGTGGCGGCCTTGGCGAGGATATTGCTGAAGCTGAATCACAGCATAAAAAAGCTGATATCAACGATGCATTGGTTAAGGCTTCGGCTGATTGGTCTCAAAAAGAACTGTCGATCTGGAATGATTCAAAACACCATGTACGCCAACAATTAATGGTCGACATAGAGTGGGGTAACCTAGACCAAACCGGTTTAGAGGTACTTGAATTTGTTGCGAAAAAGTTTGATAAGAAATCACTCGATTTTTCGATTCCTGAAGGGCTAAAGCTGTTCGAAGAGGTCAGCCGACGCTACAAATTGGTAGTGCGAGAGCATATCCCCGGCATTGAGTATCTCAAGGTTTCTTACATCAAAGCGGGCTACGAAGCCTACGATAAATACGGTGAGCTAGGACAGAAGATCTTCAAAGCGGCTATTTGGGGTAACCACCTTAAAAACTTGTATTTGAATCCACTCAAGGTGATTTCTGATTTAGGACGAGAACAAGCGACAGCAACGATGACAAGGGGTGTGGTTGATGACATGCAATACGCCGCCAAACAAGCCTTGTTAGATGAAGTTGCGGCGGTGGCGATTGACCTCTACAGCGGACGTTTCAGCATTGAAGATGAGGCACTTAAAGTGTCTGATGTTTCTGAACTCGACGAACAACGCTTTGCTCCAGAGCTAGAGCCCGTGCGAATCGTGCTGGTGGGGCAAACGAGCTCTGGTAAATCTTCACTGATTAATGCCCTTAAGCAAGAGCTGGTTGCCGAAGTGGATGTACTGCCATCAACCGACACTTCAACGGTTTACAACGCGTTTGTCGACGACAATGATGTTCGCGTGGTTGATCTTCAAGGGCTTGATGGCAATCCTAAAACCGAAGCCTTAATGCTGAAAGAGATGACCCAAGCCGATGTGGTGTTATGGGTGCTTAAAGCTAATCAATCTGCGCGTGATTTGGATAAGCAATTGAAAGATAGATTTGATGCTTTCTATGACGATCCTAACAACATCTCACGCAAGAAGCCGATTGTGGTGTCGGTTGTGAATCAGGTAGACAGATTAAAGCCTGTAGACGATTGGCAACCGCCGTATGACTTAGAGAATCCAACATCGACCAAAGCGAAGATCATTGCTCAAGCGCTCGAATACAATCATATATTGCTGCAAACCGATATCGTGTTACCGCTGGCGATTGCGCCAGAAAAGGTACAGTTTGGTTTAGATACTTTAAGGCAGACGTTGATAGAGCGTATCGCTGACGCAAATAACGTTCAGAGAAACCGCCAACGTTTAGAAGCCATGAAAAGAGGCTCGTCGGTTAAAGGCCAACTGAATAAAGCAGTCAAAGTGGGTAAGAAGGTGGCACCCAGCGTATTGAAAGCGGCGACACCAAAACTGGCTGAAATGGCCATCAAGCAAGCCGTGAAGAAGAAGTAAGTCATTCACTGCGAATACGGTTCTGGTGAGGTTTGAGCCTCATCAGAATTTATCTTTTCTAGATCGGCGAGTTTTGGATCTTGGCTTTATTAGATGATGGCTTTTTTAGAAAACAGCTATCTTCGCCCCTTATTAGAGAGGTGTTGATTTCAAAAGGGATTTGATATTATTAAGGTTCTCGCTGAACTAGTTTAATAGTATATAAACAGCTGTGATTCACATTTTATATAACACGCTATCGTATTTAATCATCATTCTAAATATTGATCACATTTATACTTTTTTAAGCTGTATTTATAAAACAATTGCACTATATTTAAACTTCGGATCATCTTGATTTCAACGTAGGGATATATTGTGAACATGTATCTGAAATGGCAATCAACAACTTGGCTAACCTTGTTAGCTTGGTATACCTTAGATCACCAACTCTCGTTCCACCTTTCTTCAGAGTAGTACCCTCTAGGCGTCACGCGCCAGCAAAGCAGCGAGCTTTGTTTACCTATCAGCAGCTTTGATAACCTTTGAACGTATGAATGTCGCACTTATTATTCCGTGTAGGGTATTCGTTTTTTGTCGTTCTCGCTAATTATCTTAGCCTCTGTTTAGGTTTGATTAATAAGTCATTATTTAATTTGTTTATTTTCACTGTTAATTTTCTGTGTATCTTTATACGGAACTATTAATTTAATAGTGAGGACTCGTGACATCTAAAGAAAATACATTTCGACCTGATCGGAATGTATTGAAAGGTATTATTATGGAAAACTTCAAACATCTACCAGAACCGTTTCGTATTCGTGTTGTAGAGCCAGTAAAAAGAACAACTCGCGCCTATCGTGAACAAGCCATTGTCGACGCGGGCATGAACCCATTCTTACTGGATAGTGATGATGTGTTTATCGACTTACTGACAGACAGTGGTACAGGTTCTATTACTCAGCGTATGCAAGCCGCGATGTTAATGGGTGATGAAGCTTACAGTGGTAGCCGCAGTTACTACGCATTGTCGAATGCGGTGAAAGATATCTTTGGTTATGAGCTGACTATTCCTACTCACCAAGGGCGTGGCGCAGAGCAGATTTACATTCCTGTTTTGATTAAGAAGCGCGAAATGGAAAAGGGACTCGACCGCAGCAAAATGGTCGCTTTATCGAACTACTTCTTCGATACAACACAAGGTCACACCCAAGTGAATTGCTGTGTGGCGAAAAACGTTTATACCAAAGAAGCGTTTGATACCTCAGTGAACGCAGATTTCAAAGGCAACTTCGATGTGGTGAAGCTGGAAGAAGCGATCTTAGAAGCGGGAGTGGCAAATGTTCCTTACATTGTGAGCACCATTACTTGTAACTCTGCTGGTGGACAGCCAGTGTCTATCGCCAACCTAAAAGCCGTTTATGAAATCGCTCAGAAGTACGATATTCCAGTGATCATGGACTCGGCACGCTACGCTGAAAATGCTTACTTCATTCAGCAACGAGAAGCCGGTTATCAAGATTGGACTATCGAACAAATCACTCGTGAGTCTTACAAATACGCGGATGGTTTAGCCATGTCTGCCAAGAAAGACGCGATGGTACAAATGGGCGGTTTGTTGTGCTTTAAAGACGACTCATTCATGGATGTATACACAGAATGTCGAACACTGTGTGTCGTACAAGAAGGTTTCCCAACCTATGGTGGCTTAGAGGGTGGCGCAATGGAACGCCTTGCGGTTGGCCTTTATGACGGCATGCGTCAAGACTGGTTGGAATATCGTATTGGTCAGGTTCAGTACTTAGTCGATGGCTTAGAAGCGAAGGGCATCGTGTGCCAGCAAGCAGGCGGTCATGCTGCGTTTGTCGATGCGGGTAAATTGCTGCCTCATATCCCGACTGGTCAGTTTCCCGCACATGCTTTGGCGTGCGAACTCTATAAAGTCGCGGGTATCAGAGCGGTTGAGATTGGGTCTTTGCTGCAAGGACGCGACCCAGCAACAGGTGAACAACACCCATGTCCTGCTGAGTTGTTGCGCCTTACCATTCCTCGCGCGACCTACACACAAACACACATGGACTTCATTATCGAAGCATTCGAAAAAGTGAAAGAGAATGCAGGACAAGTGAAAGGGCTCGATTTTACCTACGAGCCGCCGGTGTTAAGACACTTCACTGCGCGCTTGAATGAGGTAGAGACCAGCGAGAAACAAACAGAAAAAAAGAACGAACAAACGCTCGAAGAAGCATTTTAAAATAAAAACATAAGCGAATAGTTACTAGAACCCTAATCAAAGGCTCCCTCGGGAGCCTTTTCTTTTTTTGGATGGTAGGGGAGTTAGGCAGTTAAGCCTTTAAGTAGTTAACCCGTTAAAAGCTGAACTACGCTTGTTTGTTTTTCAGGGTAGACTTCAACATTTGGAATAACCACTGATTCAAAGGTGCGTCTTTTTGCGAGCGGCGGCAGCTCATCACATAGCTCACATCTATGGTTCATGTTCGATTGTTAAAGTTACTCCAACAAAAACACAGATACCAAACGAACAAAGAATTAGAAATACAACGAGGTGATGTATGAACAAGTTAATCGCACTTGGATTGATGGCTTTATCTATGAACACGGCTTTCGCGGCTGACGGTACTTATGCGAGTACTCTCGATATGACGAGAAGCGAAGGTAATCAAGTAAAGGCTGAGCGTGTTGAATCTGATCCAGTGCTTGAAGGAAGAAATGACGCCGCTAATGGCGGAATAAAATTCCAAAAGAACGTTGATCAAGACCAAACGATCCAGCTTACAGGTCGTCGTGATTAACGTTAAAGATGTGCTTACCATTGTCATGAGAAATGCTGGGCCCTCGGGTGCAGCATTTTTCGTTATTGGGTTGTGGAGTATTTTATAAACTCTAGCGATCTAGCCTTGGCATGTTGTGTAACGTGTGGCATTTTGTTGTTCTCTAATTTAGATCGCTATTAGGTGTTGGTTAAGCATTACAAACCAGTAAGCGAACGCTCGAAAGGACTAGGAATGACTCAAAAAGAAACGGGAATGATTCGTCATATTCTACTGATTAAGTTTAAAGAAAACGCTGAGGCTTCAGAGGTTCAAAAACTAAAGATGTTGTTTGAAGCGATGCCAAACAAGGTTGAAGGGGTCACTTCAGTAGAATGGGGATTAAATGACAGCCCTGAAAACAAGAATCAAGGTTATACCCACTCGGTGTTAATGACGTTCGCCGATGAAGAAGGCCGTCAGAATTACCTTCCGCACCCTGAGCATGATGCGCTGAAAGATGTGTTTCGTCCGCTTTTAGAAGACATCATTGTGTTTGATTACTCCCAGTAATTAGGTTCTGAGTAGGTCTCTTGTGTTTTACTTACCTTCGATAATGAAGAGTTAGGGCCTAGCGATTAAGCCCTAACTCAATAAGAAACGACTTACTCTGTTGGCGAAATAGTGACTGGTGCAAACGATGCGACAGCATTCCCGCCTGCGCCCCAGCGGTAGCGAGGCCAGAAGATAACTGTCTGATTGGGGTAGTACGTCTGTTTGTCGTAGTCCAGATAAGGCATCTCAACGAGGTCTATCTGTGGTTCTAAACGACCTTTATGTCATCTACTGTTTACGCTCATTTTTATTCCGTTAACCTGCCAATAGGCAGTAAAGTTAACGCAAAGCGTGAATAAGAATGGCATTACTTTTAAATAATGCCGTTGTGCCACGGTTAAGCTCTAGTCAATTTGATAGCCACTTCTGATTCCAGTTCACTTAATGGTCGAGGTTTACTGAAGTAATAACCTTGCAGCAGATCTATCCCCAGTCCGTTTAGGCGTTGGTTATGATCAGCAGTTTCCACCCCTTCAGCTACAACACGATAGCCCAAGCTTTTACCCATCATGATCATAGTGTTGACGAAGTCTAAGTTGGTCTGCCCTTGAGTTATGTCAGAGATAAATGAACGGTCGATCTTTACTTCACTTAGTGGAAGTTGCTTTAGTAGAGATAGAGAAGAGAATCCCGTGCCAAAATCGTCAAGAGAGATAGAAATTCCTACATCGTGTAGTTCTTTAAGTGAGTTTATGCATAACTCGTAATCGACAATTGCTGCTGACTCGGTTATCTCAATACAGAATAACGTCAAAGGAAGCTGGTATTGGCGAATAGTTCGAATGATTTCTTGAGCGAAGTGAGGCTGTATCAGCTGTTTTGCACTGATATTAATGGAAATATGGCTCATGGTTTGTAGCCATTCAGATCCTTCAACATCCTTACAAACTCGATGAATGATACATTCACCAAGCTTGCTGATTAGGCCAGCTGATTCAGCAACCTCGATAAACTGGTCAGGAGGGACATCCCCCAATGTTGGAGATTCCCATCTTGCTAGTGCTTCAACAGCAGTAATCTTTTCATCTTGCCCACAATATTGAGGTTGGTAGTGCACCTTTATTTCTTGTTGAGCGATGGCACGACTGAGTTGGTGCTCTATTTCGATTATGTTTTCCGTCTCTTTTGCCATTGACCTTTGAAAGTTGAGATAGCTTTGTCCTCCCAGCTTTTTAGCTTGATACATGGCAATGTCGGCCTGCTTAATTAATTCTTCGGCACTTACTCCATCATAAGGATACATAGCGATGCCTAGGCTTCCTTGGCTGATAATCTCAATATCATCAACGATCAATGG
Organism: Vibrio sp. 10N.261.51.F11; assembly: GCF_041471665.1. Classification (NCBI taxonomy): domain Bacteria; kingdom Pseudomonadati; phylum Pseudomonadota; class Gammaproteobacteria; order Vibrionales; family Vibrionaceae; genus Vibrio; species Vibrio sp. 10N.261.51.F11. The sequence goes on from NZ_JBFROW010000010.1 coordinate 62,644, forward strand.
GTTTTGAACGGCATTTAAAATCTGCGTGGCGAGTGCGTTGATGTCTGCTTCGGAACTGACATTACACAAAAACAAGAATTCGTCACCTCCCAAACGTGCGACAAGGTGTTCACTTGATAGCACGTTCTGAATATGTTTGGTCACGTGGCAAAGAAGTGCATCACCGACGTGATGACCAAAAGAGTCGTTGATAATCTTAAAACGGTTAAGATCCATCAACATGACCGCGCGTTTTTGGTTAGGTCGATTCACAATGTGTTGCGCGATGCTTTCCATTATTTTCCGGCGATTAGCGATGCCAGTAAGCGCATCATAATACGCCATGTGTTGAATCTTTTCCGCATCTTCTCGCTCTTGAGTTACATCCGTCATTGAGCCAATGAAGCGCACAGCCTGCCCTTCTGCATTATGAACCGCTGAGCCATTGGCATGAACCCAGATATATCCGCGATGTTGCGTCTTCATCCTGAATTCACATTTGAACGGTACTTCTTCGTTTAAGTGGTTATGAATGGCGGATTCGAGAAGTTCTAAGTCTTCTGAGTGTATATATTGGAACAGATGGTCACATCCTAACTTACGATCAGAAAAGGTATCTTGACAGCCAATCATTTTGGTTAACCGACTGTTCCAGACAAGAGTATTGGTTAGTAAGTCCCAATCCCAGATACCATCGTTTGAGCTGTTAGATACTACTTTGAGCTGTTGCAACAACTGTTGGGAGTTCTTCTGACGATTGTTACTTGTATTGATAAGCTCGTCGCGCTCGATGAACAGTGCGAGCATATCTAAATAATTGTTGAATACCGATTGTGTACCGATATCTTGGTGATCTTGCAATGAATCAACAACAGCGACGAGCTTCCAGTGATCTTCTTGCCCTGAGTTGATAGGAAGAATGGAAGCAACGAAATGATCATAGCGTTCGAAAAATGGGAAATTGCGAATATCGTCTTGAATATCTGTTTGTTGCGGTAGGGTAGTTGGCTGAGTCATGCCTTTTTCTACCCATTTCCTAATAGTGTATTGCTCCGAATTACACTCAGCGAGACAGGCCCAGTCAAGATTGTTTCCGTAAAGGCTTTGAGCATCTCTAATTGAGTCAAAACCTCCTTGTGCTTGTGAATAGAAATTTTCGAATATCTCAGCGGGAGAACGCCCTTGCACATTTAAGAGGATTTGGCGAGTTGAGTTGATATCTTCTTTATGTTCGAGATCTGGGTTTGTGTTACCGCAAGACTGATGAACGATGAGCTTTTGCGGGACACTATTATTGGCATTATTAAAAGGCTTCCCAGAAATACGTTCCAACACGCGGTGAAATACTTGCGTCGCTAGAAGCTCAAGCTGTTGGTCTACTGTTGTTAACTTGGGATTGAATTGTTGACCGACGAAAATATTATCAATGCCTACGATGGCGACATCGTCAGGTACCGAGATATTGCTGTGAGACAGTTGCTCCATCATACCTACAGCATTGTGGTCAGTTGCGCAGATAACCGCAGTGCATTTGGATTTACGCTGTATAAATTCTATTGCGGCTTCTCGTCCCCCAGATAGAGAACAATTCGACACGCGGAAGAAATGGCGTTGGTTGAATGAGCCTTTATGATCAATCACCGTACGTTGATACGCTTTGAAGCGAGACCTGATATCATTAACAGTGAGATCGCCACAAAAGCCGATTTCTTCGTGTCCTTGACTTTGTAACCATTCATAGAGCTTAGTGACACCATCGCTTTGCACACTATAATACTGCTCAACGGGCAGCGGCGCATAGCTTGCTCCAATAGAAATGACTGGAATGTTTGCGTTTATAGCTTCTTCGATCAACTTTACTGTCGCTGCATGGAGAACGACCACAAGGGCATCGAGATGATTAAAATATATAGGAAGTTTAAAATCTCTTCGCTCACCCGAGCGGATGAAGATCAGATTGACTTTATGGTTTTTCGCAAGCCTTCTAAGGGTTGCATTTAGCTCGCCCATGTAGAAGCCACTGAGCATAGGCAGCACAATGCCAACGGTAGGACGTTTTTTAGATGTAACAATAGTCATGTTATTAGCCGGTCGAAAGTTGTGTTGTGTAGAACTGTTTTCGGGGGAGAATAGATATCTTTTTATTATTTCTTCCATGCTCTACTAAGCGAGCTTGAAAATAAACTTACGGCAAAAGGAAATGCAAAACCACGCACAATCCGAGTAAGTCTAACTCATATATTTGAGAGGTTACTCAGAAGCGGTCCTCAATTTATGGACATGACTTAAGCGACTGATCTGTTCTGACAGTACCTAGAATAACCGGAACGGATTATGACTAGAAACGCAGAAACCACTCTCCTGAATTTAATTGCAACAATAAATGACATACAAACGTAGAGGTAGCGCACAAAATCGAAAAAGGGGATATCGCGATTACGTAATCATTGATCTAGCCGATAGTGAGATAGTGATAAGAGGTCGATAATTCGTTGTCGGATCTAAATTAGAACTTTAAATCTAATTTCTAAGTAGTTGTTATCTCAGGAAGAGTTTTTGTGCTATGCGCCCCTATATTAAATACATTATCCCTATTTTAATTCCTTTCATTATCCTCGTAATGCCGCTATCAGCGTTTCCATTTGAAGGCCTTACGATTATTCAACAACGCGTTATCGCGATCTTTTTATTAGCGGCATTGTGCTGGGTGTTCGAGCCCATCCCGATCTACGCGACGTCTGTTGTTATTATCGTTCTGCAATTATTGATGTTGTCGGATAAAGGGCTGATCTTTTTAAGGTTTGAGCATGGGGAGGAACATTTTGGTGAGCTGTTAAAATACAGCGATATCATGGCGACATTCGCTAGCCCAATCATCATGCTGTTTTTGGGTGGTTTCTTCTTAGCAATGGCCGCCACTAAATATCGATTAGACGTAAACTTAGCTCGCGTGTTGTTGAAGCCATTTGGACAAGACCCAAAGTTTGTGATGCTCGGCTTAATGTTGATCACTGGTATCTTTTCGATGTTTATGTCTAACACGGCAACAACGGCAATGATGCTCTCTATTTTAACGCCGGTACTGGCTGTGTTTGGTCCGAAAGACCCCGGTCGTGTAGCGTTTGCACTTTGTATCCCGGTTGCCGCTAACATCGGTGGCATTGGTACTCCGATCGGTACCCCTCCGAACGCTATCGCACTTAAATATTTAGTTGGCGATAACCTCATTACGTTCGGTGAATGGATGGCATTTGGTGTGCCGTTTGTTGTGATTATGATGGCGTTAGCGTGGTTTTTAATAGGCTTTATGTACAAAGCTGACCAAAAGAAAATCGAGCTAAGCATCAAAGGTAAATTCCTTAAAACGCCTAAAGCCATTGCGGTGTACGTCACTTTTGCGCTGACCATCATTCTTTGGTTAATGGGTTCAAGCCATGGCATGAACTCTTACACCGTCGCTCTGATTCCTGTCGCTGTGTTCTCACTCACAGGGATCATCAATAAAGAAGACCTGAAGAAAATTTCTTGGGACGTATTGTGGCTTGTATCAGGTGGTATTGCGCTTGGTTTAGCGCTCGATAAAACTGGCTTAGCAAAGCTCGTGGTACACAGTATTCCGTTTGATAGCTACTCACCCTATGTGGTGTTGTTCGGAGCGGCGTTCTTGTGTTTGGTAATGGCAAACTTTATGTCTCATACCGCAACGGCTAACTTGTTAATGCCAATTATGGCGGCATTAGGTTCGTCTATGGCTTCACTCACGCCACTAGGCGGTGAGCTAACGTTAATTTTGGTTGTGACTTTTGCCGCTTCATTAGGTATGTCGCTGCCAATCAGTACGCCACCGAATGCGTTGGCTCATGCCACTGGTCATGTGCAAAGTAATCAAATGGCCAGAATCGGTATTATTTTGGGTGTGGTTGGTGTGTTACTGAGTTTTGTTATGGTGTGGGTGCTACATTCAATTGGTCACATAGGATAACGATACGTGTATCAACAAAAGCTAGAAGCACTGATCGAGCGCTATTTTAACCAAACAGAACGTCGGGTGACGTGCTGTGCCGGTAACACCATTATTGAACAATCAGCGTTAAACACTCGTTTATATTATGTGTTTAGTGGAGAACTGGAAGGGTTTTATACCGATGCGAATACACCGCAAGTGCGAGTATTTAGCGCGGGTAGTGGGGCTTTTATAGGCGTTCATAGCTTCTTTTCAGGTAATTGGACAGCATCTTCAACGGTTGTTGCTAAAACCGGTGTTGAGTTAGCGTGGATCGATAAAGACACGCCTGCAGAAGATGAACGTAAATTTGGTCCTCTTACCGCACAGTTCACACCTGTAATTGTCAATGAGTTGTCGCGTCGTCAACGCCGCGCAACACAAGAAGCGATAGCGAAACAAAAAGCGCTAGAGAAGTTACATACTGCTGAGCAAATGACGACCTTGGGTCAATTGGCTGCAGGGATTGCTCATGAGCTTAACAACGCTATTGGTGTCGTAAATAGTAAATCTGGTCGACTTGAAACGGTCATCATGGATCTGCTTGAAGAAGTGCATCCAGAAGCCAGTCAATTTTTCGATTTTGGGTTAATGCATGGTCAGAAAACGTCGTCGTCAGAAGCACGAACACGTGGGCGACAATTTGAAAGAAAATATGGTTTAGACAAAAACATTGCTCGCTCTCTTGCAAAGGCGATTCCAATTGATGCTTTATCTGCAACAGACGTTATTTCAAAGCATTGGCTGAAAAAACCAGAAGAAGCGATTCGTTTTTGGCAGATGGGCTGTGATTTACATGATTTGCGTTTGGCATCTAGACACACCGTCGGCATCGTAAAATCGGTTAAACAACTTGGCAGAGTTGATATCGACACCGAAGAAGCGGTTGATATTAACGACTCCATTAACCATGCCTTATCGTTGCTACAAAGTGAGTTACGTAGAGTGTCTGTGCGATTGAGCCCTGCGGATTTACCGTCTTTTAAAGGCTCGAAAACAGAGCTCGTTCAGATTTGGGTCAACATTATAAAGAATGCTTGTGATGCAATGTCGAATTCAGACGATGCCGCAATAGAGATTCAAACCAGATTAAGTAAGAAAAGGATATTAGTTACGATCGCGAATAACGGCCCTGAGATAGACGAGGCGACTCGTAGAAAGGTATTTCAGCCCAACTTCACCACTAAAAAAGGTGGTTTATCGTTTGGATTGGGCTTGGGTTTATCAGTAGTTAAGCGGATTGTGGCAGGTTATGGCGGAAGTATTATTGTGAAAAGTGATGCTTCTAAAACGGTATTTAGAATCAAGTTACCAATAGAGGGTGAACATGGAGAAGCTTAATTTAATCTGTGTCGATGACCAGAGAGAAGTACTGAGCGCAGTGATACAAGATTTAGAGCCGCTGGCGAGTTGGCTGAATATTGAAGATTGTGAATCAGCGCAAGAAGTGCTTGATCTCATTGATGAACTTGACGCAGAAGGCGAACACATTACCGTCATCGTGTCTGATCATGTGATGCCAGGGAAAACGGGTGTGGAGTTACTCACTGAAGTGTTCCATGACAGTCGCTTTCCGAATACCAAGAAAATTCTTCTTACGGGGCAGGCCACTCATACTGATACCATCAATGCGATTAATGCAGCAGGCATCGACCGTTACTTTGAAAAGCCTTGGCAAGCAAGCACATTGGTTGAGTGCATTCGTACTCTTGTCACTGAGTACATATTTGATCAAGGGCTTGATTACACGGACTATCAGAATGAGCTCGACCAGCAGGTTGTGTTGAGACGCTTGCGTTAGCCTCTTATGTTAGCGACTTACATTATTCACTAGTGTAAGTCGCTTGAAATTCTATGCACCGAAGGACGCTTTCTGAAGGGTTTTTCTTTGAAAGATGTAATCTTTCGCTGCTTATTTTACCTACCTCTTTTAGTCGTTCAGGTTTTGGTACTCAGTTATTAACACACTGGTTGCTGGCTTTAGTCTAAAACTCATACGCTACGCCAACGCCAACGGATGCATTGTGTTTTCTTCAGGAACGATTCCCTGAACATACAGCAGAGCTAAAATGTGTCGCAGAGTTCCCGTGTCGTTTGTTAGAAAAGTAAGTCGAAATTATTCAAAAGTGATTCCTAACGCGTGGGACGTGGAGTTCTAAGCCAAATCGGTACTTACAACGTAAAGGACTAGGCTTTTGACGGCTTACTGCGTAATAATGCATTCGCCCACAAGTGGGGGTTTATAGTCAGTAGGATTTTAAAATGAGTGAGATTGCTCGCTTTATATCTGGTGAAGCGCCGGACAAATTTGGTCGAAATATAGAACAGTTATTGGCTTACAATCATTTTTGGTTGGAGCATGACCATAAGTACATTCAAGTGTTCTTCCCAATAGATGAGGGGACTAAGTTTAATCAACATGCCCCGTTGGTTACTCAAGAAGATAAGGTGCTTTTTGCTAATTCAGAAGCGCTCCGCACAGCTCATCTACAAGCGCTTGACCTGATGCTTGAGTTTTGGGGTATGCAGCGAAACGGGAGTGAAATATCTTCATCGTTACCACTTAGCCCGGCTAATCACGTATGGTTAAAGAATCATGACCATAACCAGCTAAGGTTAACGCGAGCCATTCGCAGTTTGTACTTGTTGGGTAATGAAGAGGTTGCGGCTCGGTTATGTGACTTTTTAGTATCAGCGGCGACCGAGACAGGGTTGGTGTCGGATAAAACCGTTCAGTATTGGCGCAATGCCTTGGAAGGTTAGGGGTTTTCTGTGCAGAGCTTCCGGCACTGCTCATAATTGATTCTCAATGCGCGGTATTTTGTACGATGCCGCTTTCTCTATATTCAACATTTGAATGCAATTTGTGGAATATATCAAAGTTAATTAAACTGATGGTAAGTTATTACTTTTCATTATGTTAGGGTTCTTTTCTTAAGGTCAGCGGATTAGGAAGAGGCTAATGAAAAAGGGATTTGTGATAGCGATATCAATCGGCTTTGTTGTCTTCTTCCTTGTTGGTCGTGAGCTTCAGTGGTTCGGGTCCAGTAATTCCGAGTCGTTTCCTAAACTTCCTGATAGTCCCCAATTTGTTCCTTCTATCGATTTCGACGGTGAGTGGCTAGGCCGCCGTATTAACACCACTGGCAATAATATGTGTGAACGCACAACCATCACCGGAACTATTCGTGAGGGTAAGGCTACTCTAAGGCTTACCTACAATGGAACACCGTTAGAGGGTTGGGTGACGGAAAACGGCGACTTACGTTTATATGCTAAACATCGCCAATGGGATTATCGTTTTTCCGCACGTGGCAGTGGCAGTAGATTTGACGGCCGATGGCACTTAACCAATGGGCCGTGCCAAGGAAGTTGGTTTCTAGAAAAGGTCGATGGCAAGTAGGGTTGTTACTACAAGACGCCGTTTAAAATTAACCAGCACAAGGTTCTTTTAGGAGAGATAAGTGATCAGATTAATCGCCGTGTTCATTGTGGCTTTCGGGCTAGGTGCATATGCGAGCTTACATGTTTTGACAGACTATGTTGTGAGCATTGAAGACAGTCATAAAGCTGCGGTGCGGCAAGGTTTTGAAACCTATAAATATGCAAATACAAAAGACCTTGCCCCATTAATTAAAACATCGAACTTGTTAGCTCGTTATAGTGCTTGTGAATTAGAGGGAGATGAAGGCGATGCGATTGCATTAGCCCTGTCTATTAACGCTATTTCCTTTGGGATGTTATCGAAGCAAGCGTCTGACCTCGATCAAGACACCTTTAGGACTGGTTTGATGATGTACGGAAAACTCAAAGACAACGAAAAAGCGTCTGGTCAGTTAACTGAAATGCTTACTGCGTACTGTAAAGATAGTCTTCGCTATCTATACGACTGTGAAAAACTTTCTAATTTGTTAGGCGAAGAATGGGATACACAATGGAAGGAAGTGAAACCAGTATGTACCTAAAAATGATTCAACATATACGGCATTTTGCTATGCCGTATTCAGATGTGATTTGAAAACAAAGGACACAATATGGATGTAAGGTTGGTCAAAGGTTCAGAGCCTAAGTTCGCTGAATCGATCACCAAAACGAATATGGCGAGTTACTATCAAGCTCGTGGAATCGCTTGGGGTCATAGCCAGTTTTTACGCAGCTGGGATGAGCTGGATAACTATGAAATTTATGTGGGGGATCGCCGTATTGGTGTTGTTCGCTTCAGTTACGCTAGTGGTACAACGTTTCTTAGGGACTTGCAGATATTAGCTGACTGTCAAGGTCAAGGTTTTGGCTCTAAGTGTCTCGATTTGGCTATTGAACATGCGAACAATCAAGCATCGGCTCAGTTAGTGTTGCGCGTGTTCAGTGAGAACCCCGCCATTAAGCTTTATCAATCAAAAGGTTTTACTCAGTTGTCTGAAGTGAAAGGGCTCGTTGAAATGGAGCTGCCTTTAGGGTCATCATTGAGAGAGTGTCATGGATAACCGTATCCAACTAAATTTTGTTAAATACTTATTTTCAGAGTTGCTGTTTATTGTTATTGCACTAGGTCTTGCCTATTGGATATTAGATGGTGATCGTTCATCGCTGCTAACCATAGGGCTGATAATTTGTGTTCCTCCATTAATAAAAATTCTAATGTTGTGGTGGAAGCTTCGCGATAGCTCGTTTGAAATCACGAACGGTCATGTACGTTTAAATGGCGTTGCTTGTGATGTGACTTTACAGCGTAGCTTTCTTCCGTTTGAAATTGGCTCATTCATCAAGCTTTCATACACGAAAGGTGCAATGCAGAAACACAATATTTACCTTTCTAAAGGCGCAATGAGCAAAGAAGAATGGAGCCGTATGTTAGCGTGTCGAACTAGGTCGCCATAAAGAAGCGACATCGCTGTTACTTGAGCTTTTAGTTTCCACGACGAATAGCGATGCGATTAAAGAGTACCAACGAGCGATCTCTTTATATGCTCAAGACCTAGATAAAACCTGGTAAGCAGCGCGTAAAGCTCATTAACTCACATAACAAAAAGCCTAAGCATCAATATGATACTTAGGCTTAAAGGCATAGTTTTTGTTCTTTAGGAAAGCGTTACGCTGAAAGCTCTTTACGAACGATCTCTGCGCCAGCACTTAGCGCATTAAGCTTCGCTGAGGCTATCTCGCGAGGTAGGGGAGCCATGCCGCAGTTGGTGCAAGGGTAGAGCTTGTCGGCATCAACGTACTTAAGTGTTTCACGTAGAGTGCTAGCCACTTCTTCCGGTGTTTCAATCGAATCGGTTGCAACATCAATCGCACCGACCATTACTTTCTTGCCTCGTACGAGCTCAAGCAGCTCAAGAGGTACATGAGAGTTGTGACACTCTAAAGAGATAATGTCGATATTCGATTGCTGCAGCTTAGGGAAGACTTCTTCGTATTGGCGCCACTCGGTGCCTAATGTCTTTTTCCAATCCGTATTCGCTTTAATGCCGTAGCCATAACAAATATGGACTGCTGTTTCGCACTTAAGCCCTTCAATGGCTCTTTCCAAACAAGCGATGCCCCAATTGTTCACTTCATCAAAAAACACGTTAAACGCAGGTTCATCGAACTGAATAATATCCACGCCTGCCGCTTCAAGTTCTTTGGCTTCTTCGTTGAGGATCTTTGCAAATTCCCACGCCAGTTTTTCACGGCTTTGGTAATGCGCATCGTAAAGTGTATCAATCATGGTCATAGGCCCCGGCAGAGCCCATTTGATCGGTTGGTCGGTTTGCTGACGTAAGAACTTCGCATCTTCAACAAACACAGATTTCTGACGAGAAACTGGGCCTACAACCGTCGGTACACTCGCATCGTAACGGTCGCGGATTTTAACGGTTTCACGCTTTTCAAAATCAACGCCATTCAGGTGTTCAATGAAGGTCGTTACAAAGTGTTGACGTGTTTGTTCGCCGTCACTCACAATATCAATGCCTGCTTGCTGTTGCTCGTGCAGAGAGACACGCAGCGCATCTTGTTTGCCGTCTGTGAGTTCATCGCCTTGAAGTTTCCATGGCGACCAAAGCGTCTCTGGTTGTGCAAGCCAAGACGGTTTCGGCAAGCTGCCCGCTGTTGAAGTCGGTAATAGTGTTTTCATAATAATATTGCCTATCCTTGGGTGGTTTGAGAGCGCAATAGACGATTAAAGTGCGTAATTTGCCGACCAGTTCTCTAGAACTGATTGGTATGGCTTAATGAACTTCTCTTCTGCGAATTTACCTTGTTCAACAGCTAGCTGGCTTCGTTCTTCACGGTCGTACACGATTTGAGTCAGCGAGTGATCCAAGTTTTTCAAGTTTGGTTGGTAACAGTTACCCGCAACCGCGTTCGCGTTGTAAATCTCAGGTCGGTAGATTTTCTGGAACGTACCCATGGTACTGATGGTGCTGATAAGCTCTAGGTTAGAGTAATCGTTCAGCAGATCACCAAAGAAATAGAAGGCCAAAGGTGCAACACTGTTAGGCGGCATGAAATAACGAACCTGTAAGCCCATCTTTTTGAAATATTGTTCAGTTAAAGAAGACTCATTCGGTTGGTATTCAAAACCTAATACTGGGTGTTGGTTTTCAGTGCGGTAATAGGTTTTATTATCTGACACGCTTAAGCAAATAACAGGTCGTTTATTAAAGTTCTTTTTGTAAGCGTCAGAGTTAACGAAATATTTAAAAAGCTTACCGTGTAAGTCACCAAAATCTTCTGGAATGCTGAATTTATCTTGGCCTTTATTATGATCCAATAGACGTACGCTAAAGTCATAATCTCGAACATAAGAAGAGAAGTTATTTCCGATAATGCCTTCAATACGCTCGTTAGTTTTACGGTCTACAATATTGGTTTTCAGCACTTCAATTGAAGGGAATGCTTCGCCGTTGCTTTCAATATCCATATCAACAGAAATGATTTCAAGCTCAACAGAGTAGCGGTCGCCCTTAGGGTTATCCCAGTGCGCTAACGCGTTGAAACTGTTATCGATCATTTGTAGTGCATTGCGTAAGTTCGCTTGACGGCTGTCACCGCGAGCCAGGTTAGCAAAGTTGGTAGTGATACGCGTGCTGTCTGCAGGCTGGTAGTTTTCGTCGAGGCTAATGCTCTTAATCGTAAAATTAAATTCTTTATTCATGCTGATTTGGTATCCCAATTTTTTTTCTGATTCTCTCGGTCTTTAGTATTAAAACGGCTTTTATTTTTTGCTTGTGACCGGATTAAGAATCGAAGGCTATGCTGTCTGAAATTAATGCTTAGTAGAATTAATGTCGTATAAAGTTAATCGCTTAAGGTTTTTATACGTTGATAGGTTGACCATTAACAATGGTATTACTTCACATTCAACATGAGGAATATTCATGATCTATTCTGTCTGAATATTTTAGTCGGTGTCAGTTATATTAATTAGCTTGATGGAAATATAACCGCATTAATAGTGTGTTATTTAAGACGATTAATTTAATTAAGAGATGGATGAAATGAGTGAATTGCTGTTGTTGATTTTCTACTGTGCGTTACTGTGCGTTACTGGGCAGTGGTGTTGGGTTTCTAGCCGGTTTGTTAGGTATTGGCGGAGGGCTGATCATTGTTCCTGTGTTAAGCAGCATTTTACTGTATTTAGAAGTTCTACCATCCGACCAAGTTGTTGTCGCGGCGATTGCTACCTCGTTGGCATCGATACTGTTCACTTCAACATCTTCTGCACTCGCTCACCACAAGAATGGCAAAGTGCCTTGGGATCTGGCGCCTTGGATCATGCTCGGTGTTGCTCTGGGTGCATCGGTTAGTGGTTTTATGGCGGCGTTGTTACCGGAAAAAGTCGTTCGTATTGTGTTTGCTGTGAGTGTGGTTCTTATTGCGATCAAGATGTTCTTAAGCAGCAAAAATGATGCGCCTAAGGAACGAAAACTGCCGAACAAAGGTGTGCTCACTGTGCTGACAACCATTACGGGTGGCTTATCTGCCATGATAGGTATTGGTGGCGGAGCATTGCTGGTTCCGCTATTAACGTTCTTCTCTGTCGATATGAAAAAGGCCATCGGTTGTGCCTCGGCTTGTGGCATTGTGATCGCGTTGTTTGGCTCGATAGGTTACATCAGTTCAGGCAGCAGCCACTTTGCTCTATCAGATGGCTTTGCTGGCTTTGTTTATCTGCCTGCGCTGTTGGGTATTGTGTGCACGTCTTGGTTTACGGCTCCGTTAGGCGCAAAAGCCACCAACCATTTACCGGTTCCAACGATTAAGAAAATCTTCTCAGTACTGCTGGTGGTTATCGCAGCAAGCATGGTTGCTCGTTAATAAAAGATCGTTCAAGTGTGAATATACAGAACAAAAACGAATAAATTGATCAACCACCAATAATTAGAAAAGGGCAGTTTCATAACTGCTCTTTTTTTGTTTATCGGTCTATGCTTATACAGCTATGTACATGAGTATATTGATAAAACCGTTTAGTTATGAACAGTTCACCGCTATAGCTAAATGTATTTTGTTTGATTCAACGGAATGCTATCAATGAGTGATTTATGGATCCTTTAACGCAGGGCGTGTTAGGCGCTTCTTTGTCACAATCGGCCAGCAAAAAACAACATTTGGTTGTTGCTGGGGTATTAGGGCTGCTCTCCGGGTTAGCACCAGATTTGGATGCACTGATTAAGTCTCAAAGTGACCCTTTGTTGGCTTTGGAATTTCATCGACAACTTACCCATTCACTCTTCTTTATTCCCATTGGCAGTTTGATCTGCGCTTTGGTTCTGCATCACCTGATTGCAAAAAAACGTGGGCTTTCTTTCAAACAAAGTTGGCTGTTTTGTGCTCTGGGCTATGGTACTCATGCACTGTTAGACGCTTGTACCACCTATGGCACGCAGTTACTTTGGCCTTTCACCAACGCGCGTTTTTCTTGGAATACCATATCAATCATCGATCCTGTTTATACGCTTCCCATTCTAGTGTTGCTTGTGTTTGCGACGTTAAAACGAGCGCCTTGGCTAGCGCGTGTTGCGTTTACTTGGGCGCTAATTTATCCAACATTAGGGATGATTCAGCGAGACAGGGCAGAGGCGATTGGGTGGCAATTAGCGCAAGAAAGGCAACACACACCGATTCGATTAGAGGCAAAACCAAGCTTTGCGAATATCTTGGTTTGGAAAGTGGTGTACGAAACAGAGGCTCATTACCATGTAGACGCAGTGCGGGTTGGCACATCGGTAAGCACGTATCCCGGAGAGTCGATTGCGAAGCTGAATGTTAGCAGGGATTTACCTTGGCTTGACCCGGACTCTCAACAAGCCAAAGACATAGAACGTTTCCGCTGGTTTTCAAATGGTTATATCGCTCAGGACCCAACAGACGAGCTGCGTATTATCGATGTCCGATATTCAATTGTACCAAATCAAATGAAAGCACTATGGAGCATCAAGCTATCAAAAGCAGTTGATGCAAACGCGCATGTAAAATACGAAACTCATAGAGACAACACGCCAGAATCGAGACAGACCTTTTTCGATATGCTCACTGGTGATAAATGAGCTAGTTTTAAACTGATCTGCACCGTCAATACTGGATGCTACGTTAAGCGACTTTCCATACGTTTAGTTATCTCTGAATTGTTAATTTAGGGGAAGCTATAGCTCATTTATGCCCCATTCCGTATATGGAATCCACGTATTTACAAAGTGATTTTGGCAATAAAAGTTAAGATGCGGTCGTATATTCGGCTTCTTATTGAAGGAGCTACCCTCTAGCCTTTGATGTTTTGCGCACCTACTGTCCTTATCGCGCTAGCAGCTTTTTACAGCATGACAGAATGGCCAGGTTCTCAGTAGGTTGGTCTTACCTTTTATGCATCATCATTTTGTAAAATTTAAAAATTTGGTAGTGATTAATGAGTGAGTAATACTGGTTTATATTCAGTCTCATACCGAAGCATTGCCCACGCAGTACGTACCACTTTGTTAGCCAGTGCAATGCAGGCCTTCTTGAAGCCGATACGATCTATGATGCTCCTCAACCAAGCGTCCTTCTGAGTCTTCGGTTTTTCGGGTAGTCGCCCAACGTATGAAATTGCGCCAAGATAAAGAAGCGAGCGTAGCTCCTTCACACCACCGCATTTATCGATCCCAATCATAAAAACTTTGCCTCCTGAACTGTGCTGTTTAGGTGTAAGACCAACAAATGCTGAAGCTTGTCTTCCATTCTTGAACTGCTTTCCATCACCAAGAGTTGTATAGAGCATCGCAGCAGTTGTTTCACCAACCCCTTCAATGCCCATTAATCGTTGGCACGGCTCTATCTGACGGGTTAAAGCATTTTTCTCTTTTTCGAATGCGATGAGTTTTGCTTTAAGTTCTTTATATTGCTCCCAAAGCATCGACAGAACGGATACGACATTGGAGGGTATTGGTGTATCGCCATCAAGCACGGTTTGAACCGACGCTTTTAAGCCTTTTTCACCTCTAGGGTTTGCTATCCCGTAGCCCAAAATTGTCCCTCTAATGTGAAGAGCTAGGGAAACAACACTACGAGATAAGAATCTACGGCTAGTTTCTAAAGAATGCATAGCTTGTTGTTCCAATGACTTTGGACGACTGTACTTGATACCAATTTGTATAGCGGCGTTAGCGATGGCGAGAGCATCATTATGATCCGTTTTATGACCTTCTAGGTATCCTTTCACCTTCTTAGGGTTAATGATTCGGACTTCATGCCCAAGTTTTTCTGCTAATTGCCCCCAGTAATGGCAACCGCAACAACCTTCCATGGCGACAATCGAAGGCTTAGCCTTTGCCAAGAACTCTTTCATCTTCTGGCGACTCAGAGGTTTATTGGACATTAGCTCACCATGAATGCTGATATGGCAGGCTTGAAGAACATTTTTTGCTAAGTCGATAGCGATAACATTTTTAGTCAACATATTGGAACCCTCGGTTTTTTCTCACACTCCTAAGTCTAGATTGCTAAGGAGGGAGTGGATTCCATACATCACGTTAGTGTTTTTACTCATAGCTATCTTGTTAAAGAAAGTTTGTCCTATAAATAGTAATCTGAATAGTCGATTCGAACATTCTACAAGTTTACTCAAAACGTCCACAGGTTAACGGGGAGATTTCCGTCTTTTTGCGACTAGAGTGAACTTATAGTCACTGGATTTAAAGTAGTTGCGACTATATTCGAATACAGTGTCATCGTGTAGGTAGCTGCGAGTGCGCTTCTCAATGATCGGGTCGGCAGGACTGATGCCTAGCAACTCAGCAACATCGTTAGCCGGGAGGATGGGCACGATTTCCTGCTCACTTCTATCTATCACCAGTTTTTTCTGCTTCTCGATATAATCGTATTTCGAGCCTTGCATCACTTGATAGGTTAGATCCGGGAACATGTCGACTGGCATCCATGTCTCTTCAACGGTGATTGGGTTGTCATCGACAAAACGAACGCGTTTTACGTAAAAAATTCGAGCGCCTTCGTTGATGTCTAAGTGCTCTGCTAGTGTTAACGAGGCAGATTGAATTTCAAAGGCAATTACATCGCTATGAGTTATCCCACCTAAATGAGCCCATTTTTCCGCAAAGCTACTTTGTTGGTAGATATCGTAGTTAACCTTATTCTCTTTAACGTAGGTGCCACTACCCTGAATGCTCTCTAGCTCTTCATTTTCGATCAGAAGTTTAAGCGCCTGACGAACGGTTACTCGGCTGGCAGAAAACTCTTCGCACAGTTGAGCTTCTGTTGGCAGCGCCTCACCTACCTTGTAAATCTTACTGCTGATTTTTTCTCGAATGGCGTCAGCTATTTTGCGATACAGGGGCAGTCTTGCCATGTAAACCTCGAAAACAATACAAAAGAGATAGGTGACAACGACTTGTGATCACCTCTAGAGGCTTAATGATACGAATTAAAGCACTGAATACAAGAAATGGTTGTTGAGTGAGTGAGCTGATAATACAAAAAAACTCCAAGCGGGGGAGGCTTGGAGTTTTGGAGCATACTAAGTGAGGGTGAGTTAAGCTTTCGTTTCAGCTAACTTCTTTTCTTTTTGGTTTCCTATTACTTTTAATCCGATGGTTAGTGCCATTGACACTGCAATACCGATGACGAAGTAAGTCAGCCAAGCAACAGGGTTACCGATGACAGGTAGCATGAACACTGCGCCGCCAGCTACGGTACCAATAGTAATCTTAGAAGAAAGAATTAATGCAGCCGCTACACCACCACCAATCATATGAGCAGGGATGATACGCATTGGATCTTTTACAGCGTAAGGGATAGCACCTTCAGTGATACCACAGAAACCTAAGATAGCGGTTGAAGGGCCTGCCAAGCGATCTTCTTCATCGAAGAAACGTTTGAATACGACAGACATAATGCCTAATGACATACCAGGGATACATTTCGCAGCAGTAAAGGCAGCGTAAAAGATTGATGCATCACCAGCGAAGTCACCACTTGTACCAACACCGATACAGAATAGGTAAGCCGCTTTGTTTACCGGGCCGCCCATATCGAAACAAGCCATAGCACCGAGGATGAAACCAAGAATCAGTAGGTTGTTTGTGCCCATTGAGGTTAGCCAGTCAACCAAACCACTGTTAAGCATCGCGAAGAACTTACCAGGGCCCGCATACATAAAGATTAGTGCTGCGATACCCGCTAGTAGAGGTGTGATGATAATCATCTTCACTGACTCTAGTACTTTCGGTACTTTGATCTGGCGGACAAGCATAACAAATAACGCTGCTGCTGCACCGGCTACTAAGCCACCTAGGAAGCCGCCGGTCATGATAGAGATCTTACCGAATCCACCACCAACAGCGACGAAACCACCGACGAAACCAGGAGCTAGACCAGGTTTACCGACCATACCGTAAGCTGTAAATGCTGCAAGCACACAGATTAACAGTGGGTTAAATGCTTTTAACGTGCCGTAGTATAGGAAATGAATAATGCCTTGAAACGAAGACTCAAACTGCGCTTTGGCTTCTGGCTGTGCAATAGCTGCATAAACTTCTTTCTTAATTGCACCGATTTCACTGTTTGCTAACCCTTCAGCGGCGTTAATTATGCCAAGGTCTGCGTATGTTTTGCCCGTGTATTCAACCAGTATCGCTTCATCATAAAGGTGGGTGTAATCGTAGCCGAAGAATAGATTTAGAAGACCTACACAAAGACCACCGATTATAACAAGAGGAATGATGTGAGATACGCCTGAAAGAGCGCCCTTGTACCAAAGTTTCAAGAAACTAACGATCATATTGTCGTTGCTCTCTTCCTTCTCGGCAAACTTGTTGGTCGTCGTGGCTGCTTTCGCATTTGAGCCACCCGCTTTGACCTTCTCTTCGAGTGCATCAAGCATTTCATCAGCGGCTTTGATACCATCTTTAACCTTACCTTGCACAGACGTTAGCCCCTCGAAGCGCTCAGCTTCAATTACGCCTACGTCAACAGCGTAGATAATGCCATCGGCCTGCGCGATATCTTGTGCGGTTAGTTTTCCATCTAGTCCATTCGCACCTTGCTTCTCGACCTTTATTTCCCAACCGCGCGCGGCTGCTTTCTTTTCTAAATTTTTAGCCGCCATGTAGGTGTGCGCTACACCGGCTGTACATGCTGTAATCGCTAAGATTTTCATCTGATGTTCCTTTGCGTCGTCTCTCGTCATTTGAGCGACAAATAGGTCACTCAATGATTATATTCTTACTTAATTTGTTTTAATCATCTGTGATAATTCTCACAAGTTGTATTATTTGTATTTAATTTGTTTTTATTGTTCTTAGTATCAAAGTAATACAAAAAAAATGCACTATGACTATATGCCATTGAAATATAATACTAAATAGCTACTAGGCGACATTAAGTAATAAAACCCTTATTTAAATAGAATAGCTTGTATTCGCCCTTTGGCGCTTAGAGGTGAGGGTAAATTTATAGTTGTTGGTCGTGAAATAGTTTCGGCTATATTCGAAGATGGTGTCATTTTCTAGGTATCCGCGAGTACGCTTTTCTATAACAGGTTCTGTAGGATTGACTCCAAGCAATGTCGCCACGTCACTTGGTGGAAGGACAGGCATGATTTCTTGCTCACTTCTATCTATCACCATCTTCTTTTGCTTTTCGATGTAGTCATATTTCGACCCTTGCATCACTTGGTAACTGAGGTCTGGGAACATAGTCGTTGGCATCCAAGTCTCTTCAACCGTAATGGCGGTCTCGTCCAGGAAACGTACTCTCTTGATGTAGAAAATGCGCTCGCCTTCATTGATATCCAAGTGTTCGGCCAGCGTTAATGAGGCGGCTTGTACCTCGAAAGATAAGACATCGCTGTGTGTTACTCCCTGCAAATGAGCCCATTTCTCAGCAAAGCTGCTCTGTTGGTAGATGTTGTAGTTTATTTTGCTCTCTTTTACATAGGTACCACTACCTTGAATACTTTCTAGCTCTTGTTGTTCGATTAGAAGTTTAAGCGCTTGGCGTATAGTTACGCGGCTGACAGAGAACTCTTCACGGAGTTGTGCTTCTGTCGGTAGTGCTTCACCAACCTTGTAAATACCGGTGCTAATCTTATCTCTAATGGCATCAGCGATTTGTCGGTACATGGGTAATCTTGTCGTCATATCCTAGCTAACCTCTTGCGTATTAACCTGTAGAACCACTCTAACAGGTCTTAGTGTGTGACCTTTGACTTGAATAATACGAATTCTACCCAGTTAAATAATGATAAAGAATACAAATATGGGCCTTTAACTCCAATTTAATACATATCGTGATATTTGTGAGATCTGTATCATGGTTTATTTGTATTTGATTGGTATTATTATTGTCACATGAACAGATAACCCAAAAGAACGTGAACACGGGGCTAAAACTATGAACCTTACAACGCTTACCAACTCATCACTGATTAATCTACAAACGACGTTCGAAAGTCGTGACGCTGCAATTGAAGCACTCGCTGAACAACTCGACCAACAAGGCAAACTGCACGACAAAGAAGAGTATTTAAAAGCTGTGTTTGCCCGTGAAGAGCATGGTGCAACGGCGCTAGGCGAAGGCCTTGCTGTTCCACATGGCAAAACCGACGCAGTGAAAGAAGCAGCATTTGCAGTCGCAACCCTAAAACAAGATTTGAAATGGCAGGGCATTGATGAAGAAGAGGATGTAAATCTGATCTTTCTAATTGCTATTCCTAATGCTGAAGCGGGCTCTACACACATGCAACTGCTGACCGAGCTGACAAGTACTTTGATTGATGATGAAGTTCGTGAAGCGGTACTTAGCGCGACAACTGTAGAACAAATTTTTGCACTTCTTAGCGATGAGGAAGAACAAATTGAACAGGCAGCCGAAGAATCTGCACCAGTAGTTGAAGAGAAGAAAGGGTTGTTTGGTTCTATTGCTTCAAAGTTATTTGGATAACTCAGCGTTTACTCAAAAGCCATTACTCATTTAAGTCGCACAGCACAGTCTTTACAGGTACAAAACAATGACTAAATCACGCGTTCATATTACCCCACACATGCACTGGGATCGCGAATGGTACTTCACCACTGAAGAGTCTCG
This sequence comes from Vibrio sp. 10N.261.51.F11, assembly GCF_041471665.1. Classification (NCBI taxonomy): domain Bacteria; kingdom Pseudomonadati; phylum Pseudomonadota; class Gammaproteobacteria; order Vibrionales; family Vibrionaceae; genus Vibrio; species Vibrio sp. 10N.261.51.F11. The sequence continues at coordinate 82,190 of NZ_JBFROW010000010.1, forward strand.
TATTCTTCTGGTGAACAACATGGAAGAGATCATGCAACGTCTGGAGAGCGATCCAGAATACAAATACTATGTACTTGATGGTCAGACCGCTGTCCTTGAAGACTACTTTGCCATCAAGCCAGAAAATAAAGAGCGTGTACGTGACCTAGTTCAGGCGGGCAAACTTATTGTTGGCCCTTGGTACTCTCAAACTGACACTATGCAGGTTGGTGGTGAGTCAATCGTTCGTAACATGTTGTACGGCCTACGCGATTGTCTAGAGTTAGGTGAGCCAATGAAAATTGGTTACTTGCCAGACTCGTTCTCAATGAGCTCACAGTTGCCGATGATCTATAACGGATTTGATATCGATACAGCGATGTTCTGGCGTGGTTGCTCTGAGCGTCACGGTACCAACAAAACTGAGTTCTTATGGCAATCTAATGATGGTTCAGAAGTAGCTGCACAAGTACTGCCTCTTGGATATGCGATTGGTAAGTACCTACCTCAAGATGAAGAAGGGCTGCGTGCTCGCCTAGACAAATACTTCCCGGTGTTAGAAAAACCGTCAGTGACCAAAGATATCCTGCTGCCGAATGGTCACGATCAGATGCCAATCCAAAAAGACATCTTTGAGGTGATGGACAAGCTACGTGAGGTTTACCCAGAACGTGAGTTTGTGATGAGCCGCTTTGAAGAGGTGTTCGACCGCATCAAGCAAGAACGCGATCAATTAGACACAGTAAAAGGCGAGTTTAACGACGGCAAATACATGCGTGTGCACCGTACAATTTCGTCAACTCGTATGGATATCAAGCTGATCCACGCTCAGGTAGAGAATAAGATCGTCAACATCCTAGAACCTCTTGCTTCTATCGCTTGGTCACTAGGTTTTGAATATCACCATGGCTTGATTGAGAAAATGTGGAAAGAGAGCATGAAGAACCATGCCCATGACTCTATTGGCTGCTGCTGTTCAGACAAGGTGCATGCGGAGATCCTTAACCGTTACATCCTAGCCGACGATATGGCGAGCAATCTGATCACCTTTTACAAGCGTAAAATTGTTGACCACATGCCAGCGCGTGAAGGCTGCGACAAGCTAGCTTTCTTTAACCTATCGCCATACGAACGTGAAGAGGTGATCAACACCACCATCACTATTCGTGCAGAGCCGTTCAACATCTTCGATGATAACGGCAACTCAGTTGAGTACTTCATCCAAGATCAGCGAGTGATCGACCCAGGCAAGATTGACCGCCAGATTGTCCACTACGGTAACTATGACCCGTTTATTGAGTACGATATTCAGATTAAACAATCTGTACCTGCGATGGGCTTTGCTACCTTGCATATTCAAGGCAATGAACAAGGTGCTCAGAAGATTGCCGAGCAGAAAGATTACCTGCTAGAGAATGAGTTCTACACCATCAAAGTGAACGACAATGGCACCCTAACCATCTTGGACAAAGAAACCGAGATGACATACGACCAAGTGCTAAAAATTGAAGATGGTTCAGACGATGGCGATGAGTACGACTATTCGCCATCTCGCAAAGAGTGGCTGCTTTACTCAGATGAGTTTAAAGTCGAAACCGATATTAAACATGAAGGATTCCAATCGGTTGCTAGCATCAAACTGCGAATGGATGTACCAGCTAATCTGCAAGAGCGTGAAGAGCGCACAGGACAAAACGGCTATGTAGATGTCGATTGTCAAGTGGTACTTAAAGCCGGTTCACGCCGCATTGAAGTCCGTATGGAGCTAGATAATCAAGCAGACGATCATCGAGTACGTGTGCTTATCCCAACGCCATTTGTCTCTGAAAATGTGGTGGCAGATAACCAGTTTGGCCTTATCACTCGACCAACTAACGACCCTGCAATGGAAGTATGGGAGCAAGAAAGCTGGAAAGAAGCGCCAGTGCCTGTGTACCAGCTGATGAACTTTGCTGCGGTTGAAAACCAGACAGGTGGACTGGCATTGATGACCAATGGTCTGCGTGAGTTTGAAGTCGTATCAAGCCAAGGCAATGAAGAACGCGATACCTTTGCTCTAACTCTACTGCGTGGGGTAGGAGTTCTAGGTAAAGAAGAGTTGTTGCTGCGTCCAGGACGTCCTTCAGGTATCAAGATCCCGACCCCAGACTCGCAAACTCGCGGCAAGTTGGTGTGTGAATTCAGCTTACTTGGTTTTGCTGGCAACCATATCGCGGCCAACGTTATGGCTAAAGCACGAGACTATGTAACGCCAATCGAGTGTTACAACAAGATCCCGTACAACGCAATGAAGCTAAACGTCGGTGAGCAAGACAAGCCGTTAACCTACTCGCTTCTTGCCAAAGAGCAGAAAGGAGCTGTTCTTAGTGTACTGAAGAAAGCGGAAGATGAAGATGCCTTAATTCTACGTGTCTACAACCCGGCTGAATCTGGACAGATTGAAGATGGTGTTACCTTCACTCAAGCAGTGACTTCATGGCAAGAGACCAGCTTGGATGAGCGAGTACGTGATACCGAAGTCGCTAGCCAGAGCTTTGGTGCACTTAATGCGTGTCAGGCTAAATCATTCCAAGTGAAGTTTTAATCCTAGTTTTTAACCGTAGAAACCTCCGCTCTGATTCCAACTGGGCGGAGTTGGTGAACCGAGATGAAGATTGTAATTGCCCCCGATTCATTTAAAGAGTCTCTTAGTGCCAAGCAGGTATGCCAAAGCGTTGAAGCCGGTTTTGCACAAGTATTCCCAGAAGCGGAGTATGTGCATCTACCGCTGGCCGACGGCGGTGAGGGAACGGTCGATGTATTGATGCAAGGGTTAGATGGCATTGTGCAAACTACCCAAGTGATGAACCCACAAGGTGAGACCGTCGATGCACATTGGGCACTGCTTGATGACGGTAATACGGCATTGATAGAGATAGCTTCAGCATCGGGATTAGACCTAGTTTCGCCACAAGATCGCGATCCTGCCCTTGCAACTACCTATGGTACTGGTGAGTTGATCAAAGAGGCACTTGAGAAAGGTGTAAATAAAGTCCTGCTTGGTCTTGGAGGCAGCGCCACCAATGATGGTGGGGCTGGTATCGTCCAAGCATTGGGTGGTACTGCTCTTTCTAACCTTTCTCGTATCGACTTAAGCAATATCCATCCTCGATGCCAACAGGTCGAGTTTGTGATCGCTTGTGATGTCAACAATCCATTAGTTGGTGAAAACGGCGCTAGCTATATCTTTGGTGCTCAAAAAGGGGCTTCCTCGGAACTGATTGATCAGCTTGATGACGCGTTGAATCATTTTGGAGAGGTCAGCAGCAATCTCACTGGAACAGATAACCGAACTACACTTGGCTTTGGCGCTGCTGGTGGCGCATCTCTTGGTTTATCACTGCTATTTGATATCCAAATCAAGCAAGGTATTGAGATGGTTTTAGATACCTTAAACGCAGACCAAGTGCTGCAGGGCACGGATCTGGTTATTACTGGCGAAGGCCAGATGGATAACCAAACCCTGCAAGGCAAGACCCCGTTTGGTATTGCTAAACGAGCCACGCTACAAGGTATTCCCGTGATTGGAATTGCAGGCTCATTGGGTCAAGAGATTGATGAACTCTACAACGTTGTCGATAGCACCTTTGGCACGGTTCGTTCACCACAACCACTAGAACAAGTTCTGACAGAGGCGGGCGATAATCTGACTCGCACTGCACGCAATATTGCCGCTACTTTGAAAGTCGGCGCACAGATTTTTGGAGAGAAGTAGTATGTCTCTATTTAAGCTTGATAACGTCATCCAAAACTATGCATGGGGTAGTAAAGACTCCATTCACAACCTATTTGGTATCAATAATCCAGAGCACAAGCCACAGGCAGAGATCTGGATGGGTGCTCACCCAAATGGCTGCTCTAGGCTCGATGGTACCGGAGAGCCTCTTGCTGAGGTAATTGAGCACAACAAGCAAGATATTCTTGGTGGCTACACCGCTGCACGTTTTGGGGAGTTGCCTTTCTTATTCAAAGTGCTTGCCGCAGAGATGCCACTCTCTATTCAGGTACACCCTAGTAAACATAAAGCGCAGCAAGGGTTTGAGCGAGAAAACCAACGAGGGATTCCGCTAGATGCCGCGCACAGAAACTATAAAGATTCCAACCATAAGCCTGAATTGGTTTACGCTTTAACCTTTTATAAAGCGATGAATGGATTTCGCCCAATTGCAGACATTATTACTTTGTTTAAAGAGGCCGACATTCCAAGTCTGGCGAAAGAAATTTCCGAGCTAGAAAAGCACGCAGATAGTGCAGCGCTAAAAGAGTTCTTTGCTGCGATTATGTCACTTGAAGGTGAACGTAAAAAGGTGGCACTGGCTGAACTTGGTGAGGCGCACAGACGTCCGGCTAAAACCATGATAGGGCGCGAGGCTCTGCAGTACAGTGCTGAGTTTAAGCGGCATTATCCTGGAGATATCGGTCTATTTTCTCCACTAATGCTTAATACTGTTGAATTAGCACCTGGCGAAGCAATGTTTTTGTACGCCGAAACCCCACATGCATATGTGCAGGGGACTGGTCTGGAGATAATGGCAAGTTCAGACAATGTCTTGCGCGCAGGGCTCACACCAAAACACATTGATGTAACTGAGTTAATAGATAACACCTCATTCGAACCGATTGAACCAGCGGAGATTCGGCTAAAACCAATATATAAAGAGAGTAATAAAGTGAGCTACCCGATCCCGGTTGATGACTTCTGCTTTGAAGTAATGACAGTCGAGATTACCAGCCAAGCACAGTTTGTTCGTAGCGCAGAAATACTGTTTTGTATTGAAGGTGAAGTTGCAATTTCAAGTCAAAATAATCACGTTGTGTTGAGAGCTGGTGAATCAGTATTCGTTAGCAGTAACTCAGTGAAATACGATTATCAAGGGCATGGGAGGATAGCCCGAGCATTCAATTAATTTTCATATGCTTGGAACCTTGATGTGGCCAAAGTAGACACTACTAATTAAACGGCTCCTGCAAACAATACTGAGTAATTGGCTGCCCGACGTGCTTTTTGTCTATTTTAAGACAAATCTCATTTAACTTACTTAAACTAATCCATTGCTCACTAAATTAGCAAATCGCGTAGCACACTTTTGTCCAGAAACTTCTCACGCACCATTTCGTAACTCAGAAATGCCCAGAACCTTCTTAAGGCTCAGAGATTCTGTGCGGAAAGGGATTAAAGTGAGTAACCGTGTATCGGGGGTCTTAGCCTGCATGGCTATTGCAGCACCGTTGGAAATACCTAACTGATGCCGTTGAAGAAGCTATTATACTTATGTTGAAATAGACTGAATTACTAGCTGGCGGTTGTAAGCAGGTTAAGTACGTTAGGATAAAGTATAGTTGCCTTAGCCTAAAAATTTATGCAGTAACTTATGAATTTGACACTTGGTTAAAAGTATTGCCATAAGTATTACCGCTCTCTTTGCGAGTTTTTTTATGGATATATATCAGCATCTTAAATAAATCGGATTCCTCACTCACCGCCAAATTTAAGACCGCAGCAGTTCGCTGCGGTTTTTTTATGTCTAATTTTATCCTGCGACCTGTTATCACCAAGGAAGAGCAACAACAGGTGTGATGACCAGTCGAAGTTGATGCTCTATCCCAAACGCGTCAGGGCTTTCAATGTAGTTCCAGTATTGAAGACCAAACTTGATGGGTTTGCCACCAATGAGAGTCGTCTTAGCGAACCCAATACCAATAGGGAATGACAATTTATTTCCACTGCTCGCTTCGTGATTATAGCTCCAAGTTGGTTGCGCTTGAATTTGCCATCCATCGTCTAGATTCGCGGTATAGAAGTACTGTCCACCAGTAATACTCGCGTCGGCGTCATTGCTTCCGCCAGCGTTCCATTGATGGGTAATTAACGCCCCGATAACCCCCCAGCTTTGTACGTAGGCTAAGGCAAACTCTGGACCGAGTAAGAATTGATCGTTACCCAGTTCATCGCTTGTTGCGGTGGGCAGTGTACCCACTATCCCCCCCACGACAATCATGCCGCTCTCAAAGGTATGACCAACGGCCACATCAAAGCCGATATCACCGAGACCTGCATCTGAATTTTCAAATCTATCGCCCTTGTAATAGGGTTGGTCAAATATTAAAGGTATATTTGGTCTGATAAATAAGTTGGTTCGCTCTGCAATTGGCACAGGGAGAACAGGTTGAAAGCTGAAGCGATACCCGTTCTGACTGTTCGCTGAATTTAAGTCGCCTTGATAGTTCGTCCAATCCAAGTTAAAGGACATCGAGCCAAGCGTTGTGTTTGGGTTGGCTAGCTCTTTAGCTACCTCCTCTACATCTTGCCCCTCGTCGGCTAACACTACGATGGGAAGAGTGACAGCAAAGAAGAATATCGCGCTTAAACTTCGTAATTTAAGGTTTGGCATTTTTTTTCCCTGACGAAAACGTTGGTACATAAACGTTTAGCTATGAAGGATTATTTTGTCAAAGTTGCCTTTATAGAGAAGGGCAGCTCTGGAGCGGCAAAGTCAATAGTTGTGGGTGAGATGAGCGTAAAAGTGATTGTTTTTGAGTCACTTTCTCTTGTCACGTTAGATTTGTCTTATCATTGAGAAGAATGAGCAAAGATGAGGATCAGGTAGATAGCGTGAAATTATTGGTCTAAGATTTTTGACACGTAACACTTATAGTTCATCTCACACACACGGGATAAAATTATGAAACCACTAGAATCATTCATTAAAAAGGCTACGATCGTCGGCTTTGGCCTTATGTCACCACTTGTTATCGCCGCTAATTATGATGTTGTAATTTTGAACGGCAGAGTTATCGACCCTGAAACAAATTTCGATTCTGTTGCTAATGTCGGGATCAAAGATAATAAGATCACAGCAATAACGACCGATAGTATTTCTGGGGATAAAACTATTGACGCTACAGGTAAAGTTGTTGCCCCTGGATTCATCGACGTCCACGCTCATGGTCAAAACATTGGTGACTACAGAATGCAGGCGATGCAAGGCGTTACCACTATGCTGGAACTCGAATCTGGTGTTCTACCTATCAGTGACTGGTATGCAGGACAAGCTGAAAAAGGCTTACCATTAAACTATGGTGCAGCAGCTGGTTGGACTTACGCTCGTATTGCTACATTTAGTGAGACGGAACCCGAAGCGACCGTTGGCTATTTCCAAAAAGCTCAATCACGTAATGATTGGAAGATGGATATAGCAACACCTGAGCAAGAAAGTAAAATCATCAAGCTGATTGAGCAAGGCCTTGATGAAGGTGGCCTAGGTATCGGTATTAACGCTGGCTATGCACCGGGCCATGGTCAAAAAGAATATTATGCATTGGCTGAATTAGCCGCAGAAAGAGACGTAGCAACCTATACTCACGTTCGCTATGCCAGCAATGCCGAGCCACAAAGCTCGTTTGAAGCCGTTAAAGAATTAGTGGGCAATGCCGCTATCACTGGCGCTCATATGCACTTTTGTCATATTAACAGTACTTCATTAAAAGATATCGAAACCATCTTACCTATGGTCAATAAGGCTCAAGAACAAGGAATCAATGTTACTGTGGGCGCTTACCCTTGGGGCGCAGCAAGTACTGTCGTTGGCGCAGCCATGTTTTCTGGTGAAGGCTGGCGGGAACGTATGGGTTCAACCGCTGAAAACTTTCAGCTAGGTAAAGAACGTATGACAGAAGAACAGTTGAAAGACTACCAAGAAAATAAACCTGGTACTTTTATTGTCTGGCACTTCCTAGACGAGCAAAACCCTAAAGATCTTGCTCTATTAGACGCTTCGATTCTAAATCCTAATGTGTTGATTGAATCTGACGAAATGTTCTGGATGCATATGGACGAAGACGGCCACATTGAAAATTATGCAGGTGACGAGTGGCCATTACCAAAAGATCTATTCTCTCATCCTAGATCAAATGGCACCTTTGCTAAAGTACTCAGAGTCTATGTTCGTGAGCGCGGCTTGTTAACGATGACGGAAGCACTACGTAAAATGACACTGATGCCAGCTCAATTAATAGAAGATTTTGTCCCTCAAATGAAAAATAAAGGACGAATCCAAACCAATATGGACGCAGATATCGTGGTATTCGACCCAGAAACTATCGCTGATGTGGGCACCTACCAAGATCCTAACCACCCAGCCGTAGGCGTACATTGGTTATTGGTTAACGGCAAAATCGTTGTCAACAACACACAACTAGATACAGACGTTAAAGCAGGCGAAGCCATTCGACGTTAATTCACCGGCTCTTCTCCGCTTAGAT
>NZ_JBFROW010000011.1:0-18587 GCF_041471665.1 Vibrio sp. 10N.261.51.F11
GACTCCGGGAGGCGCCTCCACTATTCAAAGTTGAAAGGCCAGCAGAAATGCTGGTCTTTTTGCTATCTGAAATTCTAAACCCTCATGCTATGTTCAAACTTCCACGTATGCTCTCTAATCAGTAGCACCACTAGGAACAAGCTATATCAGATCACTTTTGTGCCGGTCTTTTCCTTATGTAAACCTATCATTTGCTAAACAACCAACAGTATCTGTTAACCAATTGCGCCGTTTGTGAGTGGAATGAGTGGGGAATGGAAAAGGGCGACTGTCTTTTGCGTCATTAAATTCTTCATATTTATACATAGTTGCTCATGATCCTGTAACGCTTTCATGAGTTATTACACTTATTATGACCACAAATGAAAATGATTGTCATTTACTTGTGTTACTGCTAACCTATTGTGAAACTTTACAACATCTTATCTACTGCACGAAAGTGTATATAAAACCCCGCTAAACCTTATTAAACCTACGGTTATTCGTTTGCTTCGTATGATAAATCAGCAGATCTACCTCTTTTGTCCTACCCCTTTAGGGTAGTTCTATTTCGTAATTGATTTACATCATATTTTCATTTTCTTTCATAATTCATTATTCGCTCAGTTAAGAAATATATAACCTTCAGGAATTCTTATGAGCAAGATGAAGCTAGTCGTAATCGGTAACGGGATGGTCGGCCATCGCTATATCGAAGATTTAGTCGAGAAGACAGACGTTGCTAACATGGACATCACAGTCTTCTGTGAAGAGCCTCGCGTAGCCTATGATCGTGTACACCTTTCTTCTTACTTTTCACACCATACTGCGGACGAACTTTCTTTAGTTAAAGAAGGCTTCTACGAGAAACACGGCATCAACATGCTGATCGGTGAGCGTGCTATTAACGTTAACCGTGAAAAGAAAACAGTTTACTCAAGTACTGGTCGTGAAATTCAATACGACAAGCTAATCCTTGCTACAGGTTCATACCCATTCGTTCCGCCAATCAAAGGTAACGAAGGTAAAGACTGTTTCGTTTACCGCACAATCGAAGACTTGAAAGCTATCGAAGCAACGGCTAAGAACTCAAAGTCTGGTGTGGTTGTTGGTGGCGGTCTACTTGGTCTTGAAGCGGCAGGCGCACTAAAAGCACTTGGCGTGACAACACACGTTGTTGAGTTTGCTCCTAAGCTAATGGCTGAGCAGCTTGACCAAGCGGGTGGTAACCAACTTCGTCAAAAAATCGAACGTATGGGCGTTAACGTACATACAAGTAAGAACACGCTTGAGATTGCTCCTGAAGGCACTGAAGCTCGTAACGTAATGCGCTTTGCAGACGGTACAGAGCTAGAAACTGATTTCATCGTATTCTCTGCTGGTATTCGCCCACAAGACAAACTTGCTCGTCAAATGGGGCTGGGTATTGCACCACGTGGCGGTATCGAGATTAATGATCACTGTCAAACGACAGACAAAGACATCTACGCAATCGGTGAGTGTGCGTCTTGGAACCAAACGTTCTACGGCCTAGTGGCTCCTGGTTACAAAATGGCAACGGTAGCGGTTGACCACGTTGTTGGTAACGAAAGCACATTTGAAGGTGCTGACATGTCTGCGAAGCTTAAGCTTTTGGGCGTGAAAGTAGGCTCTATCGGCGATGCGAACGGTCGTACTCCTGGCTGTAAGAGCTACGTTTACCAAAACGAAGAACAAGAAGTTTACAAGCGTCTAATCGTTTCTGAAGACAACAAGAAGCTGCTTGGTGCAGTAATGGTTGGCGACACGTCTGACTACGGTGATCTTCTACAGCTTATGCTGAACGAAATCGACCTACCAGAACACCCAGATGCATTGATTCTTCCTGCTCATGCTGGTGCTGAAAAGCCAACACTTGGCGCGGATTCTCTTCCTGAGTCTGCTGTTATCTGTTCTTGTTTCGATGTGACTAAAGGCAAGATCGCTCAAGCGGTTGCTGAAGGTCACCACACAATCGGTGATATCAAAGCAGTAACAGGCGCAGGTACTGGTTGTGGTGGTTGTATTCCACTAGTGACTTCAGTACTAAACGCTGAACTTGCTAAAGCTGGTGTTGAAGTGAAGAACGACGTGTGTGAGCACTTTGCATACTCTCGCCAAGAGCTTTTCCACCTAATTCGCATCGAAGAAATCAAAACGTTCGATGAGCTATTAGAGAAATACGGTAAAGGCTACGGCTGTGAAGTATGTAAGCCTCTAGCAGGTTCTATCCTTGCTTCTTGCTGGGGTGAACACATCCTTAAGCCTGAATTAGTGAAGCTGCACGATACCAACGACAACTTCCTAGGTAACATGCAAAAAGACGGTACTTACTCTGTAATCCCTCGTATGGCGGGTGGTGAAGTAACACCTCAAGCACTAAGCGTTCTTGCTGATGTTGCTGCTGAATACAACTTGTACACCAAGATCACAGGTGCACAACGTATCGGCCTATTTGGTGCTCAGAAAGATGACTTACCAGCAATCTGGAAGAAGTTAATCGCTGCAGGTTACGAAACGGGTCAAGCTTACGCAAAAGCACTTCGTATGGCGAAAACATGTGTAGGTTCTACTTGGTGTCGTTACGGCGTTCAAGATTCAGTTGGCCTAGGCGTGATGATCGAGAACCGTTACAAAGGCATCCGTACTCCTCATAAGATGAAGTTTGGTGTGTCTGGCTGTACTCGTGAGTGTGCTGAAGCTCAAGGTAAAGATTTAGGTATTATTGCGACTGACGCAGGTTGGAACATGTATGTATGTGGTAACGGTGGTATGAAACCTCGTCACGCAGACTTACTGGCAAGCGACCTAGACCAAGAAACGCTAATCAAGTACATCGACCGTTTCATGATGTTCTACATCCGCACGGCTGCGCCACTACAACGTACTTCGGTATGGATGGACAACCTAGAAGGTGGTGTTGATTACCTACGTGAAGTGATTGTAGACAACAAGCTTGGTATCAATGACCAACTTGAAACTGACATTGCTGGCCTAGTTGATAACTTCGCTTGTGAATGGACAGATACAATCAACGACGAAGCTCAACTTAAGCGCTTTGCACACTTCATCAATGCTGATGACCGCGATGATAACGTTGTGTTTGTTGAAGATGGTCGTGAACAACACCGTCCTGCGACATTCACTGAGAAACACCCTGAAGCCATTACTTCAAAGCATCAGGGCGACATCATTCACGTAGAATCTGTTTAATTGGGAGACGACATCATGGCATTTACCAAAGTTTGTAAGATCGAAGACATTATCCCAGGTACAGGTGTTTGTGCGTTGGTTAGTGGTGAGCAAGTGGCTATCTTCCGCCCAACTGAGGCTGAAGAAGTATTCGCGATTAGCAACACAGACCCATACTTCCAATCTAACGTGCTATCACGTGGTTTGATTGTTGAGCACAAAGAAGAGCTTTGGGTAGCAAGCCCACTTAAGAAGCAACGCTTTAACCTAGCAACAGGTGTGTGCATGGAAGACGAGAACTTCAACGTGAAAGCGTACAAAGCTCGTGTTGCCAAAGGCGCTGTAGAAATCTCTGCTTAATCTTCGGATGAGTAAGATTTGATAGTTCAAGGGTTCTAGTTCTCGATATTGCCTTAACTCGGCAACTAGAGCCTTTTCCTATCCAATTTTAACTTTTAATTTAAACTTTTTAAGGACAACCTTATGTCTCCTGATTACAAACCAGCTGAATTCGTTCAAACGATGATTGATGTGGGTGAAGCGAAAACGAAAACAAGTACTCGCGATCTTCTGATTCGAAGCACTATGGCTGGTATCATCCTTTCTCTAGCGGTTGTTGTTGCTATTACAGCAATGGTTCAAACCGGTATTGGCCTTGTTGGCGCACTTGTGTTCCCAGTTGGCTTCGTCATTCTAAGTGTAATGGGTTATGACCTAGTAACTGGCGTATTCGGCCTTGCACCTTTAGCGAAATTCGACAACCGCCCAGGTATTACTTGGGGTCGTATCCTACGTTGTTGGGGTATTGTTGGTCTTGGTAACCTTATCGGTTCTTTGATTGTTGCTTTCCTTGTTGCAGTATCACTAACGGGTAACTTCTCTTTAGAACCAAACGCTGTTGCTCAAAAGTTCATTGCTGTTTCTACAGGTCGTAGCCTAGGTTTTGAAAACATGGGTATGGACGGATGGATCACGTGTTTCGTACGCGGTATCTTCTGTAACCTTATGGTATGTCTAGGTGTGATTGGCAACATGACTGCACGCACAGTATCTGGCCGTGTAGCAATGATGTGGTTCCCAATCTTCATCTTCTTCGCACTCGTATTTGAGCACACAGTGGTAAACATGTTCCTATTCCCACTAGGTATGATTCTTGGCGCTGATTTTGGTATCGCGACATGGTTGAACTTCAACCTTATCCCAACAATCCTAGGTAACATCGTTGGTGGTCTATTAATGACGTGTGTTCCTCTATACCTAACTCATGCTAAAACAGCTCCTTCTCTAGGTGCTAAGTAATTCTGAATACGGTGAAACGTAATTTAGTATGAGATTAAGAGCCCCAACAACATGTTTGGGGCTTTTTTAGTTCGAAAGCCCTTATATCATTGCGCAAATTACTCGCAATAGACTGTTTTGTTATAATTACTTCTATCTTCGTTAGTATTTAGACTGAATATTTAATTCAACACCTGATAGTCTAAGGGTTAAGGATTTGGATAAGTCATCATGAATACAGTGACTTATCACATAGATTGAAGCTTGAGATAAAACAAGCAAACCTTCGGAGCGCAGCATGTCAGAAGTATCGTCATCGAATGTTAAAGAAGTAAACAAAGGATTTGTTTCATTGGTAGGTGCAGGTCCGGGCGACCCAGACTTACTTACGCTAAAAGCCGCACGAGTGATTCAACAAGCAGACGTGTTGGTTTATGACCGCTTGGTATCAAAAGATATTTTGGCGATGGCTAACCCAGAAGCAGAAATGCTGTATGTGGGTAAAAAGCTTGATCATCACTGTGTACCGCAAGATCAGATCAACCAACTGTTGGTCACTAAAGCGCAAGAGAACAAGCACGTAGTACGCCTAAAAGGTGGTGACTCGTTTATCTTTGGCCGTGGTGGTGAAGAGTGTGAAACATTAGCTGAGAATGATGTGAGATTTGAAGTCATTCCTGGTATCACGGCTGCGGCTGGTGCTACGGCTTACGCGGGCATTCCGTTGACTCACCGTGATCATGCGCAAAGCGTGCAGTTTATTACAGGTCACTTGAAGAAAGATGGCGAAGATATCGACTGGCAATCTCTTGCTCAACATAATCACACGATCGTGTTTTACATGGGCTTGAAAGAGAGTCCAAACATTCAGAAAAACTTACTGGATAACGGTATGCGAGCAGACATGCCGGTTGCGATCATCGAAAACGGTACGCGCCAAGAACAGAAGGTGTTTAGAGGTGGGTTACGTGATTTAGCTGATCTTGCTAGCGTCGCAAAGAGCCCAGCGCTGATTGTTGTAGGCAGCGTGGCTCAGCTCCATGAAAAACTTGCTTGGTTCAACAAGCAAGCTTAATCGTTTGACCTTCTAGTTAGCTCTCTAAGCCACTACTGAGCTCAGCAAGAATCAAATACTGCAGCGGCTGCCTTGTCGCTGCATTTCTTGTTGGCGCATCGGCATTTCGTCAATGATATTGGTGATCTGTTTCCAGTCTGTTTTGCCACTCCACCGGTGCTTCTCTTTTCCGTCTTTACCAATCAAAACAGCGGTGTGAGATCCTTTCGGGATCTCGTAAATACTGGTGACGGCCTCTAAGTTAAACTCTTCTTCTAACCATGTCGGGACTGTGTAACCACTCTCAGCAATAACCATAATGACGACATCTCGTTCGTCCAATTGACAGTTATTGAGCAACACTTCATTCAGAAACTCTTTAACGATTGAATCTTCCTTTGGAGCGAAATAAATCACACTGCGGTGCGGCAAAGGCTTTGAGTGAGAATAGGCGGGGTAGGCGAGTGCTGAGTTGATGGTTAAGCTCATGATTAATACCGTGCTGATGGTCAGTAGTTTAAGCAAACTAAACCAGATACCAGAGTTTGATGGTTGATTCGAAGTTTGCACCGCTTTGGTTGTGTCGATGCTTACGTTCGATTTGTGTGTTTGTCGGTGCAGCATTGCCAACCTCCCTTTAAAAGCTCTAAGCCTGAGTACGATTTGAATGCAACGTAAAGGAAAAGGTGAAGATCAGAACCACCTAGAAACGTTCAAAACAAATCCACTTACAGTAAGCATAGTTAGGATTACGTTAAAGACACTTAGCTTTACGCTAAAGATATTAGGTTTACGTTAACGATAGATGGCAGGTTCATTTTTATTGAGTAAAGCGACTCGCATTTTACAATTGAATAGAATAGGGTATACGGAAAATCTAAAGGTATGAATTTATGGAAAACATAGCAATTTTGGTCGACGTTCAGAACGTTTACTACACGACGCGCGACAAATACCGTTCTAACTTCGACTATAACCAGTTTTGGTATGTTGCCACGGAAGGGCGTAACGTTATTGAAGCTAATGCTTACGCAATCTCAAGCCAAGATCCAAAGCAGCGTCAATTTCATCATATCCTTCGTGGTGTGGGCTTTAATGTGAAGTTAAAGCCGTTTATTCAGCGTCGAGATGGCAGTGCAAAAGGCGATTGGGATGTGGGTATTGCGTTAGACGCGATAGAACTTGCTGAGACGGTTGATACGATTGTTTTGGTATCAGGAGACGGTGATTTCGAAATCCTTGTAGAGCGAATCAAAGAACGTTTTGGCAAACCTGTTGAAGTGTATGGTGTTCCGGGATTAACTGCTCAAAATCTTATCGATTCTGCCTCAAAATTTGTACCGATTGAAAAAGATTTTCTTCTATAAAGGAAATCGGGCACTTTATAATTGAAATCAATAATAACGATAATTAGAATGCAAACAGTTCTTATTTATCGGCGTGTCCAATGTCTCGCGTTTTAGTTGTTGATGATGATATTCAGTTGTGTGAATTACTGGGTGAAGTGTTAGAAAATGAGGGGTATCACGTTGATACTGTTCATTGCGGTGAATCCGCGCTTGAGTTTATTCAATCTCACCCTGTCGATTTGGTTCTACTCGATGTAATGCTTCCGAACCTAAGCGGCATTCAAGTAGCAAGACGTATTTGTCAGCGTTTTGCTACTCCCATTCTTATGCTAACCGCGCTTAACGACGATGCCTCAATGCTCGATGGCTACCAAGCAGGCGCCGACCAGTACATCGCTAAACCTTTCAATGTTCCTGAACTCTTAACCCGTATTAAGGTGATCTTGCGCCGAGTGGGTTTTGAACGCCAAAGACAATCTTTAGCTTCCTCTAATCACGGCTTGTGTGAACAACTCTCTCGTTTGCCATTAACTGGCACTGAAAAAGACTTGCTTGATTATTTGGTCAAAAATGACGGTATTGTCGTCTCAAAATCTGATCTGCAAATCCATGTACTCAAGAAAGAATTGTGTCCCTTCGATCGTAATTTAGATATGCATATCAGCAATATACGTAGAAAGCTCGTTCAGGCAGGTTTGTCTAAACAACATATAAAAACCGTTCGTGGTAAAGGTTACAGTTACCTAGAGTCGGTCGGAGCATGAGTAAAAAACTGCTGCGTTGCCCTGATTTTATTGCTAAGCGTAAAGACGGACTCACTTTCCAACTGTTCAGTTACCTGACCGTCATTTTGGTGAGTATTTTGATCCTGCAAGGTGTCGCTGAAAGAGCCTTGATGAAAGCGCTGCTTAAAGTCCCAGAATCGGTAAAAGCGGAAATGCTCGACCTTGCTTACCAAGCGAATGTGTTGATCGAAGAAGGGGACATGGATGAACTCGCGGACTGGGGTAATGCTCAGCAGTATTATCTGTTCGTCATTGATAAAGACAATCGTCCGATCACACATCGTCACATGCACCCACATTTTGAATTTAAGCTCAAATACTTAAGAACGTTAGATCACCAACTTAGTGATCGTGTGAGTAAGCCGATCTTCGGCCTACCACTGGATAACGGTAAAACACTGGTTATCCAACTACCGCACCAGTTTCATCCCGCAAAATCTTTTGCGCCATATTCCTATATGCTTAAAGCATTGATTGCATTGGTCGTATTGTCTCTGTTCTCGATTATCATGGCCAAAAGCCTTCAGCAACCGTTGGATAGATTGAGAGAAGCGAGCCGCAGACTGGCTCAAGGTGACTTCACGGTCAGTGTGGTGTCGGAGTTGAACTCCACCACGCGTGAATTCAACGAGCTTGCACACGATTTTGATTATATGACCTTTGAGATTAAATCTCTGGCTGAAAAGCAACGTTGTTTGATTCGTGATGTCTCACACGAGTTAAGAACACCATTAGCAAGGCAAAACCTCGCACTACACCTGCTGCGCAGCAAGGTTGATGATAAAAGCATTGGTTTGCTAGAACGAATGGAAAATGAAACAGAAGAGATGAATAAGCTGGTGGGTGAGATACTTGAATTTAGCCGCTTAGAAACCTCTCGCTATGACTCCAAGTTAAGTTTAATGCACCTTGAGCACTATTGTTCAATGTTGATCGCGCAGATGCAAAACGATTTAAAACCGAATCAAACTTTGATTGGTTCCCTAGGGACGCCGATATCAATGGTGAACGTTGATGAGAGGCTACTGCTTCGAGTCATTGGTAACTTGGTCGGGAATGCCATTAAATACGCGGGTGAGAACGCTCATGTGGTCGTGACGACATACGAACAGGTAATGGATAGACGTTACAGTGTAATATCTGTAGAAGATGACGGTGATGGTATTCCTGATAACAAGATTGCAGGTATATTCGACCCGTTCACTCGTATTGAATCAGCAAGAGACAAACGGTCTGGTGGCTACGGTCTGGGCCTTGCGATTGTTAAAGAAGCGATGGGTGTGATGAATGGACATGTAACTGCTGAGAATAGAGAAGGTGGGGGGCTGAGAGTGAACTTGATGTTCCCAATCGGTGATTAGCTTTCCCTATTGATAATTACCTTAAATTGATAACTGTCCCAACTCAGTAGTACTGACTTAAGCGATACCCAATAAAAACGCCACTGCATCTGCAGTGGCGTTTTTCTTTATGCGCTTTGGTATGGGCTAGGCGTAGCCATTAATTACGCCTGAGCTTGAAGACAAGAGCATAAGATAAGCGAGACTATGCCTGTTGGCGAGCTAGCTTAACTTCTTCTTCTTTCTCACCTGCTGCTGGGTCGTTGAAGCGAGACTCGTCTAGAGCGCCTTCAGACTTAGCAACGATGATAGATACGGCACTATCACCTGTGATGTTTACAGCGGTACGAATCATATCAAGAAGGCGGTCAACACCCATGATTAGAGCAATACCTTCAAGCGGCAGGCCAACTTGGTTCAATACCATCGCTAGCATAACAAGACCAACACCAGGGACACCTGCAGTACCAACAGACGCCAGTGTCGCCGTTAGGATAACCATTAGGTAATCACCCATTGAAAGGTCGATGTTGTACGCTTGCGCGATAAACGCCGTCGCAACACCTTGCATGATTGCAGTGCCGTCCATGTTCACAGTTGCACCTAGTGGTACTGTGAAAGAAGCGACTTTGTTGTCTACGCCCATACGGTTCTTAGCCGTTTCCATAGTTACTGGAATTGTTGCGTTCGAAGATGCTGTTGAGAATGCAAACATGATTGCATCTTCCATCTTACGTAGGAACGTAATCGGACTAAGACCTGTGAATCCTTTAAGCATCGCACTGTAAGTCACCAAGCCATGCAACAGCAGGGTACCAGCAAGCACTAAGAAGTATTCTGCTAGGTTCCAAATTGCACCTAAGCCAAGGCCAGAGAACAGTTTCGCCATCAAGAAGAATACGCCGTAAGGAGCAAGGTTCATTAGTAGCGCAACTAGCTTCATGATCACTTCGTTTAGATCAGAGAAAACTGCAGCGATACGTTCACCGGGTTTGCCCGCTGCACTGATTGCGATACCAAACAACACTGCAAATACGATAACTTGTAACGTTTTGCCCTCAGCCATCGCCTGAATAGGGTTGGTTGGGAACATGTCGATGATTACTTGGCCCAGAGAAGGGGCATCCGCTGATTTGAAAGAGCTCGCAGCAGTAAGATCCGCACCAGCTCCAGGTTGGAACAGGTTACCGATAGTTAATGCTAGAGTGATGGCAACGGCAGTAGTACCGATATAAAGTGCAAGCGTTTTGCCACCCATACGGCCAAGAGTTGATAAGTCTTTAAGAGAACTTGTACCGCACACTAGTGAAACGAAGACTAGAGGCACAACAAGCATTTTTAAACTGGCGACAAAGATTTGTCCGCCCACTTCAAAGAGTCCGTTAACGATGTAGTTGTTAACAAATCCGTTGTCTGCAAAAAGGGATTGAATGGCGAATCCCGTTAATATACCTACGACCATACCGAGGATTACTCGACCAGTCAGAGACATAGGTTTCTTGGTATTCATTTAGAACACTCCTTATTATTTATAACTTTGATACCTTTTCAAAGTGAGCAGGAGATTAGCAGTCGGATAATCAATTCGAAAAACAAAAAATGAGTTTGGAATTATAGATGTGATCAAAATCACTGATAATTGTGTAAATTAAACAAATAAAAACAAAATAATTCACTATTAATTTACATCCTTCGAGGGTTTTATACATAAATTTGTCGTTTCAAAGGTAGTAAATAAGAAGAGATGGTTTTCTTATCAATCTTCACGTCTTCAATTGACTGAACAAATACCGTTGTTTCAAAAAATTCGGTGAAGATAACCAGTCGATTTACGTCCATGAGCCTTAACTATTTGTATTGAATGGTTTTGTTGAACTCCTCAAATATGACTCACCGACAGGCCTTTACAAAACTTTACGAATGCAAAGAATGTAAATTTAATGCAAATGGTAATAGTTATCACTTATATTCACTCCCGAAATAATTCAGTGGTACCGGCAACGGTTCAGCGAACACATCGAATAAATAACAAAGTGTTTGTCTAAAAGAATAAAAGCGGAGTAAAGGACATGTTTTCAAAGAGCCCATTGGCTTTAGTGATCGGCGCAGTATTAGCTTCACCAGCAGTATTGGCAGAAACAGTAAAAACAGACGAGCATATGGTTGTTGAAGGTCGTGACTACGGTTATAAAGCCGACACGAACACAACAGCAATGCGCATGGAGGCGACTCAATTAGAGACTCCGGGACAAGTTTTAGTAATCGACGAGCAAATCATCGATGAACAGCGTGCAACAACGCTTGGTGACGTGCTTAAGAATGACGCGAGTGTAAGTGCTGGCGGTACAAGCCGTAACCGTGAACGTTTCTCTCTACGTGGTTTCTCGGTAGAAAGCTCTTCGGGCTTCCTTAAAAATGGCCAGCAACATTGGTCTCACTACCGTCAACCAATCGAACTGCTAGAGCGTGTTGAAGTACTAAAAGGACCTTCTGGTCTTCTTTACGGTATTTCTGCACCAGGTGGTTTGATCAACATGGTAAGCAAAAAGCCAACTTACGATACGCAAGTAAGTGTTAGCCAAGATATTGGTTCTAATGACCATTCTCGTACAACGGTAGACGTAAGTGGCGCTTTGAACGACGCTGAAACTCTACGTGGTCGCGCGATTCTATCTAAAGAAAGCTACGGTTCTTGGAGAACTTATGGTGACGGAACTGAACCACAAACAGAACGTTTTGTTGGTGGTGTATTCGTTGATTACGATGTAACTGAAGACGTGACAGTTTCTGTTCATTACGACAAAACTAACGACGAAGGTAGCGTAGATTCTGGCGCTTTATACACGCTAGACGGCAACCGAGTAGGTAGCGACAAGCACATCTGGGATGCACAGTGGTCACAGATCGAGAATGATGTTGAGAACGTTGGTTTTGATATTGCTGCTAACCTGACTGATACATGGTCAGTAAAAACAGGTTTCAACTACCAAGATTTCGAACGTATTGATATGGAAAGCTACCCAAGCTTTTCAAACATGAATCCTGATGGTACAGGAACCGTGACTCAAGGCGGTAACTACCGTCATGATAAATGGCGTTTCAGAACGGCTTACGTTGATCTAACAACAACCGCTGATCTTGCGGGCACAGAGCACCAACTATTATTCGGTGCTAACTGGTTAGGCTACAGCTATTACCGTGGTATG
This sequence comes from Vibrio sp. 10N.261.51.F11, assembly GCF_041471665.1. Lineage (NCBI taxonomy): Bacteria > Pseudomonadati > Pseudomonadota > Gammaproteobacteria > Vibrionales > Vibrionaceae > Vibrio > Vibrio sp. 10N.261.51.F11. Next base: position 12,202 of record NZ_JBFROW010000011.1, read on the forward strand.
GATCGCTTCAGCAGCGCTGAATACGCACCAGATGCAACAGTACCAGCGCCGTCAGTGGGTCCAACATCGCTAGGTAAGATGAGTACTTACGATACTTGGGGCTTCTACATCCAAGATTTGATTACTATTAATGATGAATGGCAAGTTCTTGCGGGTGCTCGTTTCGACCGTAAAGTAAGTGATGGCGTAGCAGAAGAAAATGTAGCGCCTAAGCTTGGCCTGATTTACCACCCAGCATCAAACGGTAGTATCTACGCTTCTTACTCTGAAAGTTTCGAACCACAAGGTGTTGTGTCTAGCGGAAGCCGCAACTACACCAACGATGGCGAACTTCTTGACGCAGCAACGGGCGTGTCTTACGAAGTCGGTACTAAGTGGGAACTGATGGACGAACGTCTATTCGTTTCTGGTGCGGTATTCGATATTACCCAAGAAAACATTTCAATGGATGTAGAAGACACTTTATCAGGCGATTGGACGAAGACACAAGGTGGCGAACAAGTTCACCGTGGTGCTGAGCTAGCCGCACAAGGCTTTATTTCAGAGCGCTTCTCAATGTCTGGTTCTGCAATGTACTTAGATGCTGAAATCACGAACCATGAAACATATGAAGGTAACCGTCCAGTAGACGTACCTGAGTTTGCAGCAAGCGTTTGGTCTACCTATGCAGCAACAAACGAAGTTGATGTGAACCTGGGTCTTATCTACGAAGGTTCTCGTTACGGCGATAGCGCGAACACATTCAAGAAAGACGGCTACGCACGTGTAGATATGGGTGCTGCATACACGCTTAAGTACGACGATTCTCTTGATTTCGTAGCGCGTCTAACAGTCGAGAACGTATTTGATAAAGAATACCTAGCGGGTGGCGGTTCAACATCTTCAAACCACCAATTTGCTGAAGACGTAGTAATCGGCGAAGGCCGTAACTACATGGCGACTTTACAGGTAAAATACTAATTTGTTAGTAGGGTACTATTGTTAGCCTAAATACTAAGGGGAAAGTTTCGACTTTCTCCTTTCGTGATTCTGCTATTCAGTAAAATATCCCTAGTAATGAGAGTGACTTTTAATGATAATGAGAGTGCTTATCAATAATAGTATTTATCAATAAAATGTATTTGACCTTCTTCTATAGTAAATGACTACAATTATGAATCTTTTAAAAACTAGCCTAGCGCTTGCCATCAGTTTGGTTGCAACGTCTTCTATGGCAAACAGCTTGGATCAAGCTCAATCAATTCAAAACAAGACCAATAACGCGTCGGCTTCGAGCCAAAAGGTTATTGATAAAAGCTCACAAGCGACTTTAATGCTGCAAGCTGAGATTGAGCGTCTGCAAGAAGAAGTTAAAAACCTAGAAATCTATCACGATCACCTTGCTGCATTAGTTGAGAGCCAAAACCAAGAAGCTCAAAGCATTGAAGAGCAGATCGAAGAAATCAAATACACACGCCAAGGTGTTGTGCCATTGATGTATCAAATGATCGATGGTCTTGAACAGTTGGTAGAGAAAGACGTGCCGATTAAGAAAGAACAGCGTTTAGAAAGAGTAGAAAAGCTACAAGCAATGATGACTCGTGCTGATGTGAGTGATGCTGAGAAGTATCGTCGTATCCTGGAAGCTTACCAAATCGAGATGGACTACGGCATCAAGCTCGGTGCTTACCAAGGCCGCGTTGCATTGAGCAACGACAGAACGATTGAAGCTGACGTGTTGCACCTAGGTCGTATCTCTTTGGTGGCTCGTAACCTAAATGGCAGCCAATATTGGTCTTGGAATCAAACACAAAATCAGTGGCAAGAGCTAGATTCTTCAATGAAATCTGAGCTAGATAAAGCTTACGACATTGCAAGCCAACAAGCGGCGCCAAGCCTAATTACTTTACCTGTTTCTTTAACTGTTGCGGAGGTTAAGTAATGAACTTAAAGCCATTAGCAGCATTGCTTTGCATTACATCACTTTCATTTTCAGCTTTCTCTGCATCAGATACGACGGCTCAGCTAGTTAATAAAGCAAAATCAGAGAGTCGAACTCAAGCTTCTCACAACGTAGTGCGTGAAGCTGATTTCAAAAAGACAGAACAAGAACTGAAAGCGATCAAAGCTCAGCTTGAAGCGAAGCGTACGTCTATCCAAGGTGCGACAGATGTTCTGACTCAAACGTTCAGTGATAACGAAAACAAGCTTGCTCGCTTAGAAGAGAAGCTGCGTTTAGAAACCGGTAGCTTAGGCGAGCTGTTCGGTGTCGTTCGTCAAAACGCAAAAGAACTCGGCGCAGAGCTTAGCTCAACCGTGAATAGTGTTGATCGTGCTGAACACACTGCAACTGTTGATCAAATCATTGATGCTAAATCACTGCCTTCAATGCCACAGCTGACCGGTTTGTGGATGAGCATGGTTGAACAGATCCAAGCGAGCTCTGAGCTTAGCAAATCTCAAATTGCATTCATTAATGGTGAAGGCAATACAAACAAGGTTGACGCTTACCGACTAGGTTCGATTGGTCTTGTGACAGAGCAAGGCTATGTTAGCTGGAACACTCAGCGTGAAGATGCGATTGCGTATCTGAAACAACCATCGAATGGTCCAACTTTAGCATCGCTATCTACATTAGCGAATGGCGACGTGTCTAACGTGGTTGTCGATCCTTCTCGTGGGTTCATGCTAGAGCAACTAGCGCTAACACCAAGCCTAACTGATCGTCTTCAAGCGGGTGGTGTGGTTGGTAAAGTGATTCTTGGCTTGCTTGCAATTGGCTTAATCATCGCATTAGTTCGTGGTATTTCTTTGGCTATCGCTCGCCAGAAAATTCGCGCTCAACTTAAGAACCCTGAGCAAGCGGGTGATAACCCACTAGGTCGTGTTCTTGCGATGTACAACAAGGAACAAAACCAAACGGTTGAAGCGTTAGAGTTGCGACTTTTAGAAGCGGTAGTTGATGAGCAGACTCACCTAGAGAAAGGTCTATCGATGCTTAAGCTATTGGCGGCACTAGCACCAATGTTGGGCCTTTTAGGTACAGTAACCGGCATGATCGAAACATTCCAAGTGATCACTCAGTTTGGTAATGGCGACCCTAAAGTTATGGCGGGTGGTATCTCGATGGCGCTTGTAACTACGGTACTTGGTCTGGTTGCGGCAATGCCTCTTCTACTGGCACACAACATTCTTAGCACTCAAGCAGAAAACATTCGCAATATTCTTGAGAAGCAAGGTATTGGTCTTGTTGCTGAGCAGGCTGAAAAGACCTTTGAATCAAACGCTGTTGTTTCACCAGTTGGGACTGCTGCGTAATGGATATTTTGTCGGGTTCTCTATTACCAGCGAGTTGGTTAACGAGTGACTGGCTGCTGTCTTTATCAAGCTTTATGGAGCAGGGCGGTTTCGTCCTGTGGTGGCTAGCGGCTGTCGTCCTAGTGTATTGGGTGCTTGTGGTAGAACGTGTGCTTTATCTTGCGTTCTACTTTCCTAAGCAGCGCCAAGCTTGGATTACTAAGTGGCATGAAAGAGAAGATCACTCTTCTTGGCATGCCAAAGCCATTCGTGAAGGTTGGTTAGGGCAAGCGAGTATCTTGCTTAACCAAAACTTGAATTTTATTAAGCTGTTAGTCGCTATTTGCCCGATGTTGGGCTTGCTAGGCACTGTAACCGGTATGATCTCTGTTTTTGATGTTATGGCGACACAAGGCAGCAGTGACCCTAAATTGATGGCTTCAGGTATCTCGTTAGCAACACTGCCAACCATGGCAGGCATGGTTGCAGCGTTAGCGGGCATGTTCGTTCACGCTCGCTTAGCGAAAGTATGTAACCGCTTAGAATTGAAATTAGAAAAATCTTTAAGGAGTCAACGATGAGACTCGGTCGACGTCATTCTAAAAACGAAGAGGCTCAAATAGACCTTACTTCGATGCTTGATATTGTCTTTATCATGCTTATTTTCTTTATTGTGACCAGTTCATTTGTTCGTGAGTCAGGGGTGGAAGTCAATCGCCCACAAGCTTCTAACGTAGTAAGCCAAAAGGATGCAGGCATCTTTGTTGCGATTACTTCTGCAAACGACATTTTCATCGACAAGCGTGTCGTAGATGTTGAACGTGTCCAAGCGACGTTAGAGCACTTGTTGCTAGAACAACCTGATGCTTCTTTGGTTATTCAAGCGGATGAACACGCTTACAACGGTACTGTTGTTAAAGTGATGGATGCCGCGAAAGGTGCAGGTGTTAAAAACATTGCGCTTGCTGCTGATAAGCGATGATCTTGGAGGATCTTCATAAATGATTCGCCTATTTCTTGCTTTACCGCTAGCGGGCGCGTTGGGCTTAGCGCTGTTTTCTTTCATGGCTTGGATGGTCGATAATGGCCACCAACGTTCACCAGACGATAGCGAGACGTTAAGTTTCAACATGGTAATGGTGGAACAAGAACAAGAAGTTCAAAGAAGACAACGCGCAGTCCCTGAAAAACCAGAAATGCCAGAGCCGCCACCGGAAGCGCAAACGTCTCAGTCACAAGCTGAAGTTACGCCTCTGAATTCGATGTCTTCTTTGCCTTCATTGGATTTGAACACATCCATTGATGGCTTAGCGATTAACGCACCGACATTCTCTGATTTTGGGTCAAACCAACAAGCAATGCCTTTGTATCGAGTAGAGCCTCGTTATCCAGCGAAAGCGCTTAAGCGTGGAGCTGAAGGCTATGTGATTATGTCTTTTACTATCGATGAAACGGGACGTCCAATTGACATTCAAGTCACTGACGCAAACCCACGTCGTATGTTTGAACGTGAAGCGATGAGAGCACTTAAAAAATGGAAATATCAACCGAAAGTCGTCGATGGAAAAGCGATAGCTCAGGTTGGTCAAACCGTGAAACTAGAGTTTAAGTTGGCAAAATGATGAAACATATATGGATATTAGTGGGCTTGTTGTTAATGCCCCTTACAACACAGGCACAAGAGCTAACCCAATATACTGCTATTCGTGTTCAAAAGGCGCATAAGCTTGCTCAAGATGAACAGGTTAAACAGGCCATTGACGTACTAGCAGGTTTAGAGCTTTCTAAGGGCTATGACAAAGCGTACGTAGCTCGTATGCTAGGTGTTTTTTACTGGCAAGATGGCAAAACCGATAAGGCGATTAAGCAGCTTACATACGCCGTCGATACCAATTTGCTGGTGGATGAACAAGCTTGGATAACGAAGCGTATGCTTGCGGATCTGTTATTAAACGATCAACAGTTCAAAAACGCGCTTCCACATTACTACGAGTTAGTAAAAACAGCGCCAGAGGCAGAAAAGAAAGACGTGCTTTGGATGCGAATTGCACAAGCGGAATACCAAATCGAAAACTGGTCAAAAGTACTGGTTGCTATTGGTAATCGCGACAAGTTCAATGCGAAATCAGAACTGTCGCCTCTTTCGCTAAAACTGGGCGCACAGCTTCAGCTAAAGCAGTGGAAACAGTCTATTCCGACACTGGAAAGCCTGATTGAACTTCAACCAGAAAAAGACAACTGGTGGCGTCAACTTGTGGGTATTCAGTTAAGATTAGAACGTAATCGTGATGCATTGAACACGTTAGCGCTGGCTGATCTACAAGGTGTTGAGATGAAGAACTCAGATCGCCGTTTGTTAGCGCAGCTTTACGCGAAACGTGGTATTCCAGAGCGCGCAGCACAAGAAATTAGTAAGCTAGATGATGCGAACAGCGACGTTCAACTTCTAGCAGAGCAAGCAACCTACTGGCAGCTAGCGAAAGAGTGGGACAATGCGATTGAAGTGTGGACGTTAGCGTCTAAAAAAGACACTCAGTATCATTGGAATGTGGCTCAACTATTGGTTCAGCAAGGTTACTACGACCGAGCTCTGGTTGTTTTAGATAAAGTGAAAGACAAAAACAAACAAGCCGACGTTGCGTTAGCGAAAGTGCGTTCATGGTACAAGCTAAAGAATCTTGATAACGCCCTTGCTCAAGCCAAGCGTGCCAATAACATTGAGCCATCTTCTGAGGCGAAAGGCTGGATTAAATACCTGACTCAGCTTAGAACGGTTAGTGACAACGGAAACGTTTAACCGCTCATCGCAAACAGAAGACAAGAACAGCGCATAAGAAACAAGAAAAGCAAAAGGGTGTCATTTGATCGTTCAAATGACACCCTTTTTAATGGTTCATCGCGGATTAGCGGGAACTAAAAACAAAAACGGTAGTAAGTGATATGGTTTAGTCGCCAACCAAAAATCATACACAAACTACCGTTTTCATGCCGAATCATACTTTCCTATCTTCATTCTGGGAAGGCTTTCAAATAGTAAAGTCTCACCAGACAGCATCACTTATTACCCTGACTCTTAAACCTAACTCTGAGGCTAAGTGCCTTTGTGGTCT
>NZ_JBFROW010000012.1:0-190 GCF_041471665.1 Vibrio sp. 10N.261.51.F11
GGTTCATCGCGGATTAGCGGGAACTAAAAACAAAAACGGTAGTAAGTGATATGGTTTAGTCGCCAAACAAAAATCATACACAAACTACCGTTTTCATGCCGAATCATACTTTCCTATCTTCATTCTGGGAAGGCTTTCAAATAGTAAAGTCTCACCAGACAGCATCACTGATTACCCTGACTCTTAAACC
>NZ_JBFROW010000012.1:904-1335 GCF_041471665.1 Vibrio sp. 10N.261.51.F11
GCTAAGTGCCTTTGTGGTCTTGAAGCCGAAGCTATCCATGAGTATCAATGGCGTCATGTGAAAGAAGCCATGTTGCTCGGTGTTCCTGTTGAACTTTCCGTTCAAACACGAAGAATTAAGTGTCGTGACTGCGGCATAAAAACAGAGTCTCTATCTTGGCTAGAGCCTTATGCTCGCATCACGAAGCGCCTAAAAAGTTATATAGAACAACTACTGCCTCTTCTTCCCATTAAGCATATCTCCCAGTTAACGAGCGTACACTGGCACACCATTAAAGAGATAGATAAACGCCGACTTCGACAAGTTGTACCGTCAGTGAAATGGGAAGAGCTAAGGCAACTCGTCATGGACGAGTTCGCTATCTTTAAAGGACATCGGTATGCCACGGTCATTGCTGACGCTAAGACTCATCAAGTCATTTGGATAGGGTT
>NZ_JBFROW010000013.1:0-25585 GCF_041471665.1 Vibrio sp. 10N.261.51.F11
CGGAAAGCCGCGATGAACCTAAAATAATCGGAACAACTAGCCAGCTTAGAAGAACGATAAACCTGATGTTCTATCGCTATTAACTATTAGAAGATCTATCGATCATTATCAGCATCGAACAATATCGTATAAGTAGAGTGACTGATCGCCCCCCTCCCCCTGAATGTTAAACGATGCAATAGAGTTGCTATATTTGATGGATCAAGGCCTTCAAACTAGAGTTTAGGCTGACCAAAAGATCAGGCAATATCCTCGTATTCGATCCCTCTGCCGCTAAACCCCACTATGCTACTCATTATAAAGTCACTGAGCACTCCAGCCAAGAATGCCATAAAGGTTGCCCTAGCATTTTGTTTAGCTATCTACCTTGCGTTGTATTTTAACCTTGAGAAGCCTTACTGGGCGGCTATCGTGGTCAATATATTGGCCATCACTGATACTATTACTGTTGGCAAGAAAAAAGGCATTCTCAGATTGTTGGGGACGCTTTGTGGCGCGTTTGTCGGGCTTTGGTTAATCGCTGTTTTTGGGCAAGATCGATATTATTTTTTAGCAAACATCGCACTGTTACTCGCAATTTGTATATACATGGGTTCCGATCCGGTCATCGGCTATGCTTACATTACGGCATTTATTGTCTGCATCCTGCTGGCGATATCTGGCAGCTTTGATGGTGTAGCTACATTTAATATTGCGGTACTAAGGCTGCAAGAAACCCTGCTTGGCTTCGTGGTCTATACGACCATCTATAGCGTGGTTTGGCCTGAGGATGATGACACACGCTTTAACAACGAAGTCAGTGTTGTTTTAGAGGCGATGTCTCCCCTCATTCATTCACTCGCTTACAATGACTCAGCGCAGCGTTTCCAGTTACACACGAGCTGCGAGTTAAATATTGAAAGCCCGACCTTCAAAGCGCTGAACGATCTGATGCGCCTGCCCGATTTGCATGGCCGTATGCCTGCCAGAAAGCAGTGGAAGCATCAACAGCAAACTCAAGCAATCTGGGTTGCCAAACAGTTACTGCAAAACGCCCATGATCAAGGGGTTGATCACAATGATTTTTCGATACTTAACCAGGCTATGGCTTTTATTGAAGCATCATCGGTTAATGTCGATTACAAGCCCCCTTTTCCAGAGACAGTCAAACAATTCTACCAGGGTAACTTTAAGAAAAAGCGCTTATTTGCCCGATTACTTGACAACAGCCAGCAACGATTAAGCAATACGTTAGTCGGCACAATGAGCTTCATCTCAGCAATTCTAGTCTGGATATATCTACCAATATCATCGGGAAGTCTGTTCATCATTAACAGTGCCATTTGCGCCTTGATATTAAGCAACATGCCTAGGCAAATGATAAAGCACTGGACCATTGGCTACTTAGCCTTTGGGTCACTGTTCCTCATTCAGTATGTTCTGCTGTTACCTTCGATGACCGAAGTATGGCAATTAATGGCATTTTACTTTGTTAATGTCTTTACGGTGTATCGCCTGTTCGCTGGTAATCAGTGGATGGTCTATCGAGTTCTCGGGGGCAACCTATTAGTAATGATTACCATGAGCGCAACGCAACTTGTGCCTGTTTATGACGTCACTACCCCTTTGAACCTACTCATTTATATGATGGTTGCACTGGCTTTCATCCGCTTTTACACCCGCTTAATACACCGTAAAAGTTAACCACTATAACCTCACACAAAGACCACTAAGGCATAAAGTAATGAAAATGAGTAAATGCTCTGCGCTTGTCGTTATCGACCTGCAACAAGGTATCGTTGATCAATTACCGGAAACCGTGTCCCGACCGATCATAGAGAACAGCCTTGCTCTCTGCGATGCATTTGATGATGCTGATTTACCCGTAATTATTGTTAATGTAGCCGGTCGTCCACAAGGCCGAACGGAACTGCAAAATAAAGCGGCTCAGCCTGACGCATCAAAGATCGTATGGGGAGAGGTCATCGAAAGCCTGCGCCTAAACCCTAATTATCGCTATCTAACCAAATATTCCTGGGGTGCATTTACCAACACAGATTTGCAGAAGCAGCTTTGTGAGCAAGGTATTACGGATATTTATCTGACCGGGGTAGCAACAAGTATTGGGGTCGAATCAACGGCTAGACAAGCATTTGAACTGGGTTATAACGTGGTGATTGTCGAAGATGCGATTGCAGATATGAACCCGATGAACCACCAGCACAGCTGCCAAAATATATTCCCAAAACTCAGTGTTTTAGCAAAAGCTCAAGACTTGCTATAACTGTCTCGTCCTAAAATACGTTGACCGTATTTTCATTAAACAATAAAAAGCCGACAGCGAATTAAGCTGTCGGCTGATGATCGTTCTATCTCAAGTACATTCTATCTCAAACAAGAGAAATAGGATTAAGCGTTAGCTTCACGCTCAGCAATGAACTCAAGAGCCATCTTGATGCGAGCGATTACGCGCTCTTTACCAACAAGCTCCATCACTGCATCAACAGAAGGAGACTGACCGCCGCCTGTTACTGCTACGCGAAGTGGCATACCGATTTTACCCATGCCGATCTCTAGCTCTTCACATACAGCTGCAATTACACCATCTTTGATGTTTGCAGTAGTGAAATCTTCAAGTGCTTCAACCTTAGCAAGAGCAAGCTCTAGTGGGCCTTTAGCAACACCACGTAGGTGCTTCTTCGCTGCACCAGCTTCAAACTCAGAGAAATCTTCGTAGAAGTAACGAGATTGCTCAGCAAGTTCGATAAGCGTGTTACAACGCTCGCCAACTAGCTTGATCACTTCAGTGATAGCTGGGCCATTTGTTGTATCGATCTTCTGTGCGTCTAGGTGCCATTGCAGGTATTTAGCAACGTACTCAGGCTCAGAAGTCTTGATGTAGTGGTTGTTCAACCAAAGTAGCTTATCAGTGTTGAATGCAGAAGCAGACTTGCTGATAGCCTTCAGGCTGAAGAATTCAATCATCTCTTCTTGAGAGAAGATCTCTTGGTCACCGTGAGACCAGCCTAAACGAACTAGGTAGTTGTTTAGTGCATTTGGTAGGTAACCTTCGTCGCGGTATTGCATTACAGAAACAGCACCGTGACGCTTAGAAAGTTTCGCACCGTCATCACCAAGAATCATTGCACAGTGAGCGAAAGTTGGAACTGGCGCGCCTAGTGCTTCATAGATGTTGATTTGACGAGGTGTGTTGTTGATGTGGTCTTCACCACGAACAACGTGTGTGATACCCATGTCCCAGTCATCCACTACTACTACGAAGTTGTAAGTTGGTGCACCGTCTGTACGACGAATGATCAGGTCATCAAGTTGGCTGTTTGCGATTTCAATGCGACCACGGATTTGGTCATCAAATACTACGCTGCCTTCTTTAGGGTTACGGAAACGGATAACGCATGCATCACCTTCTTTTGCTGCTTCGTTTGCTGCAACAATTTTAGGGTGGTTAGCATCGTAACGAGCCATCTCTTTGTTTTCTTCTTGCTCTGCACGAATTTCATCAAGCAGTTCTTTAGACGCGTAGCATTTGAATGCTTTGTCTTCAGCAAGTAGCTTATCAACCATTTCGTTGTAACGGTCAAAACGCTTAGATTGGTAGTAAGGACCTTCATCCCATTCCATACCCATCCATTGCATGCCTTCTAGAATTGCATCAACCGCTTCTTGAGAGTTACGCTCAAGGTCCGTGTCTTCGATACGTAGAACGAATTCACCACCTTGGTTCTTAGCGAATAGCCAAGAGTAAAGTGCAGTACGTGCACCACCAACGTGAAGATAGCCAGTTGGGCTAGGAGCAAAACGAGTTTTAACCGTCATTTAAATACCTTGATTATGTAGGTGATTCTTTTAGTGCTCGCCATTACAAGGCCTGCAATAGTCAAACATCACTAAATTTTGGGCGCTATTTTATCACCACCGCTTAAATCTACAATCAGTAGTGAATGATTAATGCGCTGTTGTTGTACGAAAGCCGTTATTGAAAGGCCAATTACGCCCTTAAAGTCGTAAATAGATAGTCTTAGCCAGTAGATTATAGCCGCACATTCTTAATTTCCCTCTTCCATTCCAAACTGAAACCACCAGCTAGCACTCCACCAAGATCAAATTCTTGAACTTATGTTTGACCTTACCCTTACGGGAAGGTTTATGTTAGGCGTAGATGAGAATTGGAGTATCGATATGAACTACTACACAACGGCGCTCAACGGCCTAAATTGCATGGGTTGCGCGAAGAAAGTTCGCACACTGTTTAGCGATCTCGACAGCACGATGATTAATGACATATCGCCGACCTACATCGATATTTCGACTCCATTTAGTTACATTCAGCTCAACGAACAGTTAGCAACGCTTGGCTATTCTATGGGTAATCAGCTGCACCTTTCGCTATCCGGTCTGAGTTGCGGCAAGTGTGTGAGCAAACTGACTAAAGCGCTTGAACAAACTGAGCAAGCCTTAAACCTAGAAGTCAGCAAACAGGAATTATCACTGGTTACTCTGCTTTCTGAGTCTGAGGTGATTAAGCTGGTCGAAAGCCTGGGTTACCACGCAGCTCCCTACTCAGAAACGAATGACCTTTCATCGAGTTCAGATTTAGAAGACGAACAAGCAGATAAAAAGAGTGAAGATAAAACCGCAGCTAGCCAATATACCTATCACCTTGTTCTTGAGGGGATGACTTGTGCGAGTTGTGTCTCTTCGGTAGAGAAAGCACTGAAAAAGAATGAGTTTGTCGACCAAGCTCAGATCAACCTTGCCGAACAAACTGCCTTGGTTTTCACCTCTCAAACAAGAGACATCATTGAAAACGCTCTAATAGAATCGGTGAAAGCTGCTGGTTATGGCGCTGAGTTTGTCGACGATGCAGCGACTCAACAGCAAAAACAACAAGAACAGCAACTTCGTACTCAACAAGCCTTCCTTAGAAACTCAGTAAGCGCGTTGGTAATCGGTGCGCCGCTGATGGCATGGGGTGTGTTCGGTGGCAGCATGACCATTGCCACATTTAACGATCAACTGGCTTGGGGCTTGGTTGGTGTCGTTTGTTTGATACTGCTTGCTACCTCAGGTCGTAGCTTCTTCACGAATGCTTGGCAGTCTCTCATGTATAAGCGCGCGACCATGGATACCTTAGTCGCTCTAGGTACAGGCGCAGCATGGTTCTATTCAATGTTGGTTGTGCTGATTCCATCATGGTTTCCAGAACCATCTCGCCATGTCTACTTTGAAGCAAGCGCAATGATCGTTGGCTTAATTTCTTTGGGTCATTACATCGAAGCCAAAGCCAAAGCGCGTACCACAAAATCTTTACAGGCATTGATTAACTTACAGCCTCAAAAAGCGGTGGTTATTGTCGATGGCAAAGAACAAACCATCGCAGTAGAAGCGATTCAGGTAGGCATGCAGGTACGAGTAAAACCCGGAGAAAAAGTACCGGTTGATGGTGTCGTAGTCTCAGGTGAATCTTATATCGATGAGTCGATGCTGACCGGTGAACCACTGCCCAACGTCAAAACAATAAATGATGGCGTTTCTGCGGGCACTATTAATGGGGATGGTAGTTTAATTATTGAAGCGACTGGGATTGGCTCAAGCACCATGCTGGCTAGGATCATTCAAATGGTTCGCCAAGCGCAAAGCAGTAAACCAGCAATCGCCAAGCTTGCCGACTCTATCTCAGCCGTTTTTGTTCCGGTTGTGGTCGCAATCGCAGTTGCTGCCGCCTTAGTTTGGTTTTTTGTTGGCCCACAACCAAGCGCCAGTTACATGTTAGTGGTATCAACCACAGTGCTGATCATCGCTTGTCCATGTGCCTTAGGCCTTGCGACACCACTTTCAATTACTGTCGGCGTTGGCAAAGCCGCTGAGTTTGGCGTTCTGATCAAAGATGCCGATGTGTTGCAATCTGCAAGCAAAATTGATGCTGTCGTGTTTGATAAAACAGGCACCCTAACCCAAGGTAAGCCAACCGTTCAGCAAGCCTTTTATGGCGATTTATCAGAACAAGAATTACTGGCTTGTGCTTATTCAGTAGAAGTAGGATCTGAGCACCCACTTGCCAAAGCCGTTTGCCAATATGCAGAGAGCTTGGAAGTTTCAGTACTCCCACACAGCGAATTTGAAAACCAACGAGGGCTTGGGGTTCAAGCAACAATTAACGGCAAGAAAGTGCAAGTTGGCTCGCTTAAGTACCTCACCCAATTAGGTATCAATACAGAGGTTGGCGCGGATTTCATCGAGCTTTGCCGCTCGCAAGCGTGGACGCCTATTTTCATTGCGATTGACCAAAAGCTGGAAGGCATATTGGGCATTTCAGACGCGTTAAAAATAGATAGCAAACAGGCGATAGCTCAACTAAAATCCGCCGGAATTCACACTGTGCTATTAACGGGCGACAACGACTCTGTAGCTCAAGCGATAGGTAAAAACGTCGGTATCGACGAAGTGATTTCAGAAGTGCTTCCAGAGCAGAAAGCTCAACACATTGTTCAGCTGCAACAGCAATATAAGAGTGTTGCCATGGTCGGAGACGGTATTAACGACGCGCCTGCACTTGCTCAAGCAGATATAGGCATAGCAATGGGTAGCGGCAGCGATGTGGCGATTGAAAGTGCGCAAATGACACTACTCAACTCGTCGCCATTATCTGTCAGTAACGCGATTGAGCTTTCCCAAGCGACCGTGAGAAACATGAAGCAAAACCTGTTTGGTGCCTTTATCTATAATTCACTTGGTATTCCAATTGCGGCTGGTGTGCTCTACCCATTCTTTGGATTTTTACTTAGCCCTGTCGTTGCAGGCGCTGCGATGGCGATGTCATCAATCACCGTAGTCAGCAATGCCAACAGATTAAGACTGTTCAAACCCACTCATTCTAATATCAACAAAAACCATATTCATGAGGTTAACCATGATTCGTAAAATTATGACTCTTACTGCACTCGCTGCAATCTCAGGACAAGCTTTAGCTACTGATGTTCTAAACCACAAATCTCCATACTGCGGCTGCTGCACAGAATGGACAGAACATATGCGAGATGCTGGGTTCGATGTTACTGAGAAGCCCCACGATGATATGAACCCAATCAAGCAGAAGCTAGGGGTAACACAGGAGTTAGCCTCTTGCCACACTGCAGAGATCGACGGTTACGTATTTGAAGGACACATTCCAGCAGATGACATTAAAGCCTTTCTAGAAAACCCACCACGTAATGCGATTGGTTTAGCGGTTCCGGGTATGCCAATGGGTTCGCCAGGCATGGAGTATGGCGATAAGAAAGACGAGTATTATGTGTATGCGTTTAATGAAAAAGATCAGGTGTTTGAATACCGTCACTACAACGGGAAATAGAACCTAAACAGACCAACACACAGCAATAAAAAGAAGTCATAAAAATAGAGCCTAGCATTCAGTAATCCCAAGACTGTGGTTTACTTGCTAGGCTCTTTGCTTTTGGACAGTAAAGCAAATCTTGTCGCGGCACCAACCGGGCTGTTAGTACCGCTATGTTCCCTTCGCTAATTAGCTAAGAAGTTATTCAACAACAAAGCTATTTAACAAAGAAGTTCACTCGGCTAATAATCTAAGCAACCAAGCGAATCAGCTTAGAAGCCGTAAGAAGCACCGAATACGAATGCGTTGTTCTGCTTAGAATCGCCGTTTGCGAAATCTACACCGTTAGCTTGGCTACGGAACTCAAAGTAAGGTTGAACGCCTTGACGAGTCCATGTTGCACGTAACTCGTGGTCCATCGCTTCAGCGTCAATCATGTAAACGTTGTTGTAGCTAAGCGCTAAATCAGCATTCACTGTGTAAGCAATGCGGTTATCCATGCGGTAGTCTGTGTCAGCATTAGCTGAAGTATCATCGATGTGTGCACGAGTACGGTTACTAATAGAGATGCCGTTGTCGAAGTTGTAACCGATCTTAACTAGTGGACGGAACTGAATGCTTTCGCCTGCAGAGAATAGGTGTTGGTAACCCGCAGCAACCCATAGGTTGTCAGTGATGTTGAAAGATTGCTCACCACCTACAGTGATGCCTGGAGTAGTATTACCTGCACCGCCATTTTCAGATTCAAGTTTGCCCAGTTGGATACCATCAAACTCAGAATAAACCGTGAAACCGCCTAGAGAGTTATCAAACGTGTGACCAGCTTCTAGCGTAGAAGTCATGTCAGAACCGTGGATACGGCCATCGTCATGAATTTGGATGTTACCCGTTACGTAAGAAGAACCAGCAAAAGCACTAGAAGCGAAAGCAAGAGAAAGAGCACTTAGAGCGATAATTTTTTTCATAGTAAACTGCCTTAGTTTAATTTTTTCAGCGGCACATCTTCGGTACATCATTCACCTTCACCGCTTGAGTAGTTGGTAGCCTCCCTGGCATGAAATCTATGTTGCTCGAATTAATTCGCGTTTAAAAATAAAAGGGACAGCAGAGTGATCCCTCTCACTATCAAAAAAAGACAAGTTATTTAAAACTTTAAAATCAACAACTTAAAAACATAAAAATTGATAAAAAACTTAAGATGGAAAAATATACAGATCGGGATCACGTTGTTTCACGAAGAAAAATTAGATCTAGATAGTTGAATCACATCTGATTTAGAGTTTTTTACAGGGGGCTTATTTTTTGAAGAGAATAATGAGAAGCGCGTCACTTTTGGGATTAAAGTCACCTTATGTGCATTGTTGATGATATTACCAAAGGCGATTTCTATATGTTTTAGTTTTGGATATGCACCTAATTCGCAGTAAACAAAAAGAGCTCCCGTTTTATCTTGAATAAGATAAAGGTCAGGAGCTCTTCTACTAATAGTGCTTATCGATTATTTAACTGAGGTCACTCGACTTACTTTCTCACCACTTTCTGAAATAGAGCGGATGTAAGTCTCACCAGAAACTGATGGACGTTGTTGCTCATCGTATGTTAGCCAGTTTTCGCCATCAGCAGAGTATTGCAGCTCTACACCTGGGAATTGAACGTTCATCGCTAGCTTACCGTCAACAACCTTCGCACCTGGAACTGGTAGTCGGTAATCAATACCCGCTTTTTCTAGCTTAGCTAGCTCACGTTGACCAAGAATATTCGCGAAGCGATTAAAGTCGCTGTTCAACGCTTGCTTATTCACTAAGTTAGTTTCTTGAGAGTATTCAACACCAACCTTGTAGTCGTTTTCCCAATCTGCTCGGTGCCATGCGCGCTCTGCTGCTGCCAATACGCGAGGGAACACCATGTATTCATATTGCTCGTCAGTACGTACTGTTTCTGACCAAAGTTGAGCTGACAGACCGTAGAAAGGTTTCGCTTCAACCTCACCTTTACCAGTAAAACCATTGCCATCACGGTCTAATGATGTTTCTGCGTTTTGTGGCATGTTTTCTGGTGCGAAGCCAAACATCTTACGAGTATCGGTTGCACGTGTTGCCCAGTAGTAACCACGCTCAGCTGCATCAACTTCGTATGGCATATCCATGTATACGTAGTCTGGGTTAGAGACAATCACGTCATACCCTTTTGCTGACCAATCGTATACTGATGAAGTTCCGCCCCAGTAAAGAACGTCCCAGAAGTTCACGCGTGTACTTTCGGTCGCAAATGCTTCCTCGCCTTCGCTGTATTTCAGACCATCTTGCCATGCTTGGAAGTGGGGAATACCCTTCTCAGCAACAATCTTAGAAACCTGTTCTGCGAAGTGGCTTGGTAGATGACCGAAATCGCTTACAGTACCATCAGCGATCAATGACTGACATTGTGGTGATTGTTGGAACGGCTTATCTTGCTTAGACAAATCGATGTTGCCTTTCCAAGCCACTTTATCTTCTGCATTAATATCTTGTAAGCCTGCGCCTAACTTGATGTTTTTCGCTTCATCGCCGCCGAAGTGCCAAGTCGTTAGCGGTACGCCCGCTTCTTGGTGCATTGCCGCCACTTCAGAGATTACTTTATCGACGAAGTGAGTTGATGACTCCATACATGGGTTAATGAAGCTTTGCTTATCGTAGAACTGAACCGTGGTTACATTCGATGTATCTTGCGGATCCATCAAGCGGTATTCGTTCGCTTCTGCTTCTTTGCCTTCCGCCATGAGACGAGTGTAACGCGCTTCCATTGATACCACAGCTGAACGAGCGTGTGCTGGCATATCAATTTCAGGGATAACTTCGATGCTGCGCGCTTTAGCGTAGCTTAGGATCTCGACGTAATCCGCTTTACTAAAGAAACCAGAGCCAAAGTTGTCTGTTGTTGGACCAGAACCTAGCTGAGGCAGTAAGCAGCTTTGTTCATCCAAATCAAAACAACGATTAGACCCTACATCCGTTAGCTCTGGTAAACCTGGAATTTCTAAACGCCAACCTTCATCATCCGTTAGGTGAAGGTGCAGTTTATTCATCTTGTATGCCGCCATTTGATCTAGCGTTGCTAGGATGGCATCTTTTGAGTGGAAGTTTCGAGCAACGTCCACCATCACACCACGATAATCAAAGCGCGGCGCATCTTTAATTGACAGTTGTGGTAATGATTCAGCGTTCTGACTATCTATTAGGCCAAAAATAGACTGAACTGCGTAGAAAGCACCCGTTTTATCAAACGCTTTAATTGCAATCCCCTCTTCCGAGATGCTTAGTTCATAAGCGCCAGATTTCGCTAAATCACCCGTAAACTGAGTAGGAACAACAGCGACACTCACAGGTAGGTCGCCACTCACATCTACGTTTACCACATCTGCACGTTCTTCAATTGCTGCGAATTGCTCAGCGTCGAATGCGTCTTTAGGTAGGGCAATACCACCAGCAATGCTAACTGAACCTTCACCGGCTTCTACCGACATTGGCGTTGGTAGTAAAGTAGTTGATACGTCTTGCGTTGCTAGATCAGCATTCTTTTCAAAACGCGTCACCGCTGTCGCCATTACGTTATTATCATCAGGCGTACGCTTAAGGTTATTACCCTCTAGACCAGTTACGAACGATGCAACATCTTCTGTATTCAATGATGCAATCATCTTAGGTTCTGCGTTTGGCGCCGTCACGAATGCACCTGGCATAAAGTCAGTTTCAAACAGTTGCCAGTATTCACTCGTTAACGGAAGAACCACTTCTTCACCAGCCGCAAAGCCGTCAAATTTTTCAGTAGGTTCTAGCTTGTGAAGGTCACCAGTAACGCGAGTGATCTTAAATTGCTCATTATCAACATCTAAAATAAGACGAATACTGTGGAAGTAGATGCTCCAATCTTTAGAGTCAATCGCTTCACCGTCATTGGTTAGCGTCATGTTCACTTTATTACATGACGCCCATTCAGCACCTAGGTCCTGACAAGCCAAGCCTTCATTCGCACCATGATTAGTTAGAATTTCGTACTGAACATCAAGATTATCAGCCAGTGCATTCACTACTTTTTGTTCTGGTGCTTGCGTTACTGCACAACCTGTTAGGCCAGCCAATACCGCTACAGATAGTAAGTTTCTCTTCAACATCGTATTCACCCATAAATTAAAAATTGAGTAAGAAGCAAAATGGAGCGCTTCGAAAGTTAGATAAACTATATGGGCTTATTTTTTACCGTGAATTAAATCGAGCTAATAAAGTGATCGGCTTCAAATCTCAAAAATATTGATAAATTTAATTTAAATAAAATCATCAAGTTACAAGCAACGGCACTTCCGTCATTTTAATTTTGACGTAAAATTTGAGAAATGAATCACAATCTTTTTTACCGATTTCATAAAATCGTGTCATTGGTAGTCAGAAAGGATTTAGAGTTTCAGCGTATTGTTATACTTTTCGTACAAACAACGTGACATTGTTCTCAAAAAAAACCGTTAAAAAACACCGTCAAAATCGATTTTAACGAGTTTAATACTTCCTTAAGGAGCTCCCTTTGCGTCCACTCTGGTACATGGTTTTATTCGTTCTCGCTTTTTCAGCTAGGCAAGCGGTCGCCGAGCCCCTTTATTGGCAAGCACAAAAGGATGATCTGACACTCACTATCTTAGGTTCAGTGCACGTTGGAGACGAGAGTATGTACCCCCTTCCTTCGGCGATCACCGACGCGCTAAAAAACAGTGATGGCTTAATTATCGAAACGGATATCAGGAAATCCGAAGGTGTCGTATACCCGGCTACAACCGTCACCACTGCCGATGTGCTCAGCACAGAACAAAAGCAGTTACTAACAAGCATTTCAAAATCTTTGGGTATGCCGACTCAGCAACTATTGAGCTCTCCACCTTGGGCGACATCTCTATCGATACAAATGCAGCAATTAAAGAATCTTGGCTATGGCTCGGCGGGCGGTGTAGACGCAACATTAGCCTATAAGGCAACCATCCAAGACGTTCCGGTGATCAGCTTAGAGCCACTGCAATTTCAAATAGACCTGATGACAAAACAAAAGGACGACGGTAAGGAATGGTTAGTCAGTAGCCTAGAGGAATTTGACCAAACTGATCGCGTGGTTCATTGCCTGATTGAAAGCTGGAAAGCGGGTGATTTAGCGAAGCTGGAAGCCTTCTCAGAACTGTCAGAGATGTCGCCTGAACTTGAGAAAGCATTCTTAACCGATCGCAACATAGACTGGGCAAACAAACTATCCTCCAATGATTGGAAGCTTAAGACTAAAGGGAACTACATGATAGTAGTTGGTACCTTGCACCTAATTGGAGAAGGTAACCTTATACAGTTATTAGAAAAGAAAGGCTTCAGTGTCATTCAGCAATCACAAAGCCAATCAGCCCAATGTCAATTTGAGACTAGCTAAAAAAGCTAACGATGCTCAACCTCATTTTGTTTTCGTTATAAAAGCATTTCCTTAATAACAGAATCTTTACATTTAATAGCACCATTGCAGTGCTATTATCTTTCGCTCTTTTTACCTATGGCGTTGTTCTAATGAAACCAGTACTTTTTGCTTTCCCTTTAGCCCTCACGATGCTGATGCCCTCAATTGCCTCAGCCAAAGAAACTTGTACGGTAGAACAATTTCAAGCTATCGACATTCAGCCAGATACAAAGGGGGGCGTGATAGATAAAGAAAGTGGGCAATTTCTCATTACAGAGAAACCACCGATGCGCTGCGCCAATATTACGTTCACAACATCTACAACACGAAACCGTATCGCAAGCCAAATGAACAACAATTTTGAAGCAAACTTTTACGACAACCAAACGGGAAGTTCTCACTCGGTGACGTTTGATGAAGATGAAGTAAAGGCAGGTTACATTCGAATAGGCCCGAATAAGCCAGCGGAAGCGTATGTTTGTTTTGTTACCTCGGAAACACCGATAAAAGATATTACGTGCGATGTGAATTGATCATTGAGTTGCTTGAAGAAAAAAACAGGGCTAAGGGAAAGGTCCGTTTTCCGCATAGCCCTATTTTGCTGCTTACTCGGTAGCTTAAAGTATGTCTGTACTCGCTTCGGAATAACGTGCGATAATCGGATTTTCTAATGCATTCGGATCGCTCGACGACCACATTCCACGCTTCATTCCTTTCACAATCAAATGAATCACCGCGGCATCAATAGCAGACATCACAGCAATATTGACCGGTTCATTTTGGCTATAGCCCATTTCAACTTCCAACAGTTCTTTGTAATCAACAAATCGAAATGCGCCGAACCCAATCTCGTGTGAAGAGATAGTTTTAGTGGTGGTGACACTCAATAGAACTTGCCCGGTTCTTACATCAACGGCTCTTAAGTTAACCGTCACTTGATCGGTTCTATACTGTCCTGAACCACCGACCCCAAGATACTTGGCACCCGCACCGATATTGTTTCCATGCTTGCCTAACTGCTCTAAGAACGGTCGTATGTCCTTGCGGCTACGGCCTAACCTTATCCAAATGACTTGGCGAGTCTTAGCGTCAGCAATGACGGTGGCATACCGATGCCCCTTAAAGATAGTGAACTCGTCCATGACGAGTTACCTTAGCTCCTCCCAATTTCACTGGCGGTACCACTTGTCTAAGTCGGCGTTTATCTATCTCTTTAATGGTGTACCAATGAACATTCGTTAACCGGGAGATATGTTTAATGAGAAGAAGAGGCAGTAGTTGTTCTATATAGCTTTTTAGGCGCTTCGTTATACGAGCATAAGACTCTAACCAAGATAAAGACTCTGTTTTTATGCTGCAGTCACGACACTTAATCCTTCGATTTTGAACGAAAAGTTCAACAGGAGCACCGAGCAACATGGCTTCTTTTACATGACGCCATTGATACTCATGGATAGCCTAGGCCTCAAGACCACAAAAGCATTTAGCCCCAGAGTTAGGTTTAATAGTCAGATAATCAGTGATGCTGTCTGATGAAACTTTACAATGTCAAAGCCTTCCCAGAATAAAGATAGGAAGGAATGAAAACGGTAGTTTGTGTATGATTTCTGTTTGGCGAGTAAACTATATCACTTACTACCGTTTCTGTTTCTAGTTCCCGCTAATCCGCGATGAACCTCTTTAGATGTCACTTTTTATGCCGTGAAGATGATTTTAAATAAAGAATATAGGATTAAAAGTAATTTCCATTTACTGCTTAATCCTATGGGGATTGATATGTCGATATTTATCCTCAGGGAAGGTAATATAGTCATTATTCTCGGTTAACCATCGACTATAGAATTTCTCGTGTCGCCTGAGAATACTTAGCTATAATAGGGTTGCTCTCTACATTCGGGTCATTTGATTGCCACATTCCTAATGACATCCCTTTTACTATCAAATGTATCACAGCTGCATCTATCGCGGACATAACGGCGATGTTAACGGGCTCATTATTACTGTAACCTAATTCCACTTCTAATAGTTCTTGGTAATCGATGAAGCGGAATGCACCAAGCCCGATCTCGTGAGAAGAGATAGTTTTAGACGTTGTCACACTAAGAAGTACCTGTCCTGTGCGTACATCTATCGCTCTAAGGCTCACTGTAACTTGATCGGTACGATATTGGCCTGAGCCGCCAATCCCTAAATACTTTGCGCCGAGCCCTCCTGTTTTAATGTTTGAATCATAAGCAACAATGCCTCCTTCTATAACCACATTCGCTGAATTTAACGAAGATAGGTTACTGCCATGATTGGAAATCTTGGTTTCTTTTTTCTGTGCGGCACGAATAATTTTTCGTTCAGTGAGTAAGTTTTGTAATCCCTCACGTTCTAACGGAATAAACCATTGCGAGTCTAATAATGAATTTGTTAATAATGTAGTACCCCCTTGTGGTACTGCGGTGGAATATGTGCTGTTGGGGTATGGCTTATATTGCCCTGTCTGATCTCGGAAGTCGTATACAGACACTAGAATTTTTCCTTTCGGTGTCGGTAATGAAATCAAATCAGTATAAGTTGTTCCGCGCGGCATTAACTTGGGTTCAGAGTCCGCATCGGGAATATCCAGCGATGCGGAGCATCCCGTCATAATGAGTATAACTATGATAGAAAAGAGACCTTTCATAATACATTCCTTGTCTTATAGGTCTGGATTTAATCCCGCTACTTGAATCTCAGTCGATTCACCAGTTTCTTTATCAACAATTTGTACCACTAATGCAGCACCATCATCGATTACATTTAGGAAAAAGTCATCAGTTTCGAGTTGCCCTGAATTTCCATTACCAACGTCCGCTAATAACTGACTTATTAATCGAGACTCTAAGCTTGAAGCGAGTCTATCGAGTGCCGACTCTTCTTCTAAACCACCAAATGAATTAGAGTTAGGGTCAGTATAATCGTTTATCGCATTTGCATGGTTTATTAATATAGTGCTGTTTAAAGGATTACCACCAAAACTAGGATTAATTGGGGTATAAACCAACTCTGAAGCACTAACTACGTTTACTCCCAGAACAAATAAGGGAATCATTAACCAAATTGAACACTTATATCTTGCTGAACTTATCATCCTAACCACCTTAAAACTCGTCGTGTTCCATATCAAATGTATCTAAGTATTGCCTTTCCGCTTCCCAACGCACGATATAATTGCTTAGAGCACTGACCGCTTCTTGTGCTTTTTCTTTTGCTTGACGTTGTCCTGGGGAAAGGGCTGTACGGTATATCGGCTTTCTTGAATGAATAATGGTAACAATACTGCCTCTCAATGCAGTTGGCCTTTCCTCAACAGTAAAGTTTTCATTGATATCCGCATATTGCTCATTCATTTGTTGAGAGAAAAAAAAGTAAAATTTTTCCCCTAGTCGAGTCATAGTTCTATCTACAATGACCCCGTTAATTTCATTAAAGTCATTGAACCGACTTTGAAGAGCTTCATCTTGTTCTTCTAACTGAACAGAATCAGACGTTACTACGTTATGATTCGCATCACTAACCTCACTAAAAACTGGACAATGGAAAAAGCTAAATAGAGTAAACAACAATATTTTATTCATCCCTTCGAGGCCCATACCGTCAAAAATAGTTACGTAACTTACTAATATTTATGGATTGCTAAGCTGTCTAATCCTTACGTGAATATAGACCTAATGCCTTGTAATGTTAAATAAACTTTAATACTAGTTTTCTTGTTTATTTATAAAACTATCGAGTAACAATATTACTTTCCAGTAGTCAGATGTGATAGATGAATTTTAAATAAAATCGAAATTAGGTTTAGTGTTCATATTCCAATGTTACTTTAGTTTTATTAAGTAAATGGAAACGATGGTTAACTTTATTTGCGTGACGTGTACGATGTGTTCGCCATTATTTCCCGTTTAATTTATTTATCACGGATTGTATAGATAGTTTCCTATATGTATATCGATACTTCAGTTATCCGGTACAACAGAAAAATGTCAGAAATATATGACAAGGACGGTGGCAACAATGAGTAACTTAATCGAAGCTCGAACTAGGTGTCTAGCACAATTTCAGATTAAAACGGTTGTCTCTGCTGCTTTATTACTTATGTTGTTTAGTTCAACCGTTAAAGCTAGTCATGAAGAGCGCGGTGATTTTGGTGAATTCTTAAATGGGATTGATGAAGAAAAATACCAAAGCTTATTTGTTGATTACAAGAGTGTGCTGAGCAACAGGGCGCCATATGACTTGGATAGTTATTCAGAGATTGACATAAATCATTCTAGCGACACTTCAGTGAGGGTCACCCAAGATAGTTTAGGTACTCACGGGAATAACCGTTCAATCATATCTACTTCAGGGAAAAGCAACAAAGTAATAGTGAATCAGAGAGGGCACGACAACAGTTCCGTTATTCGGCAAGTTGGTAATGAAAATACTGCCAAAGTTAATGAATTAGGGATAAATAATGAAGCCGTGATCATGCAAGAAGGGCATGGGAATAATGCGGAAATTACGTTAGTAAACCTTTCACCTAAACAAGGAAATCAAGTCAGTGTGAATCAACAAGGCAATGGAAACACGGCTGTGATTACGCATAGGAATCGAAGAGGCGGAGCAAACCTCGGGGTAAGTCAGGTTGGTGATGGCCTGTCTGTAGCGATAAGCGCATCCACAAACATGAGAGTTCATGTAAGTCAGTCCAACTAAGTTAGTTAGTTTAGCTGAATTACAATAAATGCTTCATATGAAGCTATGTCGACAGGGAAAAAAGGGACAATATTATGAAGAAGTTAGCATTTGCGGTTGGGTTAGCAATCGTTTCATCATCTGCACTAGCGGATAGAGAAGTAGATTTTTCTGGATATCAACAAATTAGCGGATCCAGATTAGGTACTGACAATCAGAGTGTGGTTTTAGAGCAGAATAATACTGGAAGTTCTGTTCATATTACGCAAGGTGCTTCAGGGTTTGATGGAAACCGCTCAGTAGTTGATATGCGTTTGCAGGGGCATGGAGCTAATAATAAGGTCAAGTTGACTCAATCCGGCGGTTATAGTTTTAATGATTCCTTGGTCAAGATTGCAGGTACTGCTGGTGGTAACAAAGTTGTGATTGACCAAAGTGGTAAGTACCACGACTCGAAAGTGGCACTGCGTCATGATTCAGATAACGCAACGGTTAAGGTTACTCAAACAGGTACTGCGCATTGGTCTGAAGTCTCTATGTCAGGAAATAGTGACAGAAACTCTGTAACAGTAGATCAAACCGGCTACTTCCATGATTCAATGGTGGATGTTTCTGGAGGGTCATCTGACAATAGTATTACAGTGACTCAGGGTAAGGACATGACGAAGAGTGATAACTGGTCAAATGTTGAGCTTAAAGCTTCAAGTGATAACAACTTGATTAATGTTAATCAGAAAGGTAGCCGCAACGAATCCGAAATTTTGCTAGTTGGGTCTAGTGGTAATCAGACTGGTAATTACTTTGGTGGCGGCTCTGGTATTCAAGTGACTCAAACTACTAATGATTACTCTTATATTTCAATGAATGGCACAACAAACTCAGCTGTATACGTGAATCAAAAATAGCGTATGTTAAAACTAACTAAAACGGCGCTTTGCGCCGTTTCTCTTCTCTCTTTTGTGGCGCATTCTGAAAACATTAAGGATGTAGGGCTTGTGTGTAAAAATGATGGTAATCAGGTCCAATTGTCTATCAACAGAGAGGAAAACTCTGGGAATCTCGTTCTGACTTCCACCACTCAATCTAAGACATCGATATCAATGCAAGGGGGCGTTGCTCATTATGTTTTAGGTATCAATCAGTTCCCTATCCAGTTCTATGACCAAAAACTCGATGAAGGTTGGGTTGTTGCGTCAGATTGTACGGTTACGCTTTCTACTCAGTGACATTTATATCACTGATTATTTTTCACTTCAAATCCTTACAGCCTTAGCACGGCCTTGCCAATATCTTTAGCTACTACTTGTACTACTTCTCTCATTTCATCCTTATTAATCCTTCATTACGTTCGACTAACCTAAATCTCAAGTCTGTATTCTTTGGCTAGCGCCGATATTGGTTGTATTTTACGGTGGGCTTCACGTAAGTGTTCATCAAGCCCCCATTGATTAGAAAATTTATGGTCCGCCCTGATATTGCAAATAATAACGGGGTTGGTTTGCGCTAATGAATTTCTAATTCATCAAACTTCGTATGATGCGCCTATGTTTTAGGTAACGGTGCATACGGCAATGTTAGTCTAACAAACCAAAACCAATATAAATCCAAGTGCATATGTTAACGCGGCACTGGTCGCCGTTTTATTTGTTTATTTATTACCATTTAAATGGATTGGCTTCTGATTTAAATTCAGTACAGTGCCTGATAAAAAATGAAAATGTATGAGTAACTTTTGATAATACTATGCTGTCATCATTTCAAGTAAGAACAAGAATCAACTCCCTGCAGTGATAAATATAATCCCCGAAGACAAGGTTGGGGGAATTACCCTAAACTGTGCGATAAACCCATTAAAACAAAGAGAATAGAGTAATAACAACCTTTTCAGTCAGATAATATTTTACCTTCACCGATACCATTAAATATATCTATAAGTTTCATAAATAATTCAACTTCGTAATTCGCGAAAAATCAATATGTACTATAAACTAAAAAGTCTATCGTTTAGGTAATGAGTCAATTAAAGGAGTTTCACATGGCTAAACTGGAGGCTCATAACGCCGTTTTACTTGCGGAGAACAATTTACAATCGATACTACTAAAAGAGTCTATAGAACAGAAAGTTAACCTGAACATAAAACTCATATCACCGGAAAGGCTCAGTGCTAAATCCCTAAAAAACGATGACTTAGTTCTGATTATTATTGATTTCCCGACAATGAGTAAGCAATACATTGAGAAATACCAGGAGCTCAGAGATGACGTAGCAAGTGATGTCCATGAAGTGCTACTCAATACACCAGGCGATTTCCCGCACTCTGAAATGCTTAAATGGCAGTATCTTGTCGGCATTTTTTATACGTCGGACACGCTTGAAAAGCTCGTGGCCGGCTTTAACTGCATTTTGCAAGGCGAGATGTGGATGAGTAGAAAGCTCATTTACCAGTACATTAGCTTCTACAGAGAGAGGCAGTGCGCGAAAACCAGTCCTTATTACCTCAAGCTGACCAAACGCGAGCAGCAGATCATTAAGTTACTCGGTGATGGAGCATCTAACACTCAGATAGCAGATACCCTCTATGTCAGTGAGAATACGGTCAAAGCACACCTTCACAACACGTTTAAAAAAATCAAGGTGAAGAATCGCTTACAAGCTTTGATCTGGGTTAAGAACAACGTTGCGACAAATGAGTTTGTCCAATAGACCTAACTCTCTGCCCTCAACCATAAACAGTCAATGCAGTTAGAATGTAGAAATCCCAAATACAAAAAAGCCGTAGCATCTCTGCTACGGCTTTCTTTAATGTGGTCGGTGAAGAGGGATTCGAACCCCCGACCCTCTGGTCCCAAACCAGATGCGCTACCAAGCTGCGCTATTCACCGAGATATCTAACTGGCTCATTGCCTGTCGATGGAGCGTATAATACGGGTTCTGAATTTATCCGCAAGGGCTTTTTCTCATATTTATTGCGACTTTGAATCGTTCGAACAAAAGACATACAACAACGAGCATGATGTGACGAAAAACACACAGTTACCAACAAGTATTTAACTTATGAAACAGGATTGATCCAGATCAGTGAATTGATAATGCTTGTTAATACACTAAGCCATGTCATATAACTTTGAGGTATACACATGGACTTTTGGCTAGATCTCCTATTTGGTAATGCGGTGGGACTATCTTCAATGATAGTAATCTTCGGGGCTCTGGGTCTCATGATGTTTTATGGAGGCTTCTTCATATACAAAGTTATGACTGAAAAATCTCCTCACTAGAATCGCTCTGCCTAAATCATTTACTTTTAAGTATTCTTTTACTTTATAAGTAAATGTCAAAACGCTTTGCACCGGAGCAGACTTATTGTCTTCTCCGGTTTTTTCATTTTTAAACCTAACCTCAACTTAGGTATACTTACCCTATCCTTCTCCAACTTGAGATACACACTATGTCTCATGATGATGACTTAGATCTATTCCAAGAAATGATGGGCGATGTTAAACGTATCGACCATGACACCGCTGAACACCAGAAAGTACACCGAGTCACCGAATCTCACCTTGCTAAGCGTGAAGCCGCTATGTGGCTGTCTGACGACGAGAAAGACTACTTATCATTAGACTATTCGCCAATGATCAAGCCAGACGATGTTGTTGCTTATAAAAAAGACGGTGTACAAGAAGGCGTATACAAAAAGCTGCGCCTAGGAAAATACCCTATTCAAGCCAAGCTCGACCTTCATAGGAAAACACTGAAAGACGCACGTAACGAAGTGCTTTCATTTTTGCGTCAGTGTTTAAGAATGGATGTTCGTACCGTCATCATTGTTCATGGTAAGGGTGAGCGTTCGAATCCACCTGCAATGATGAAAAGCTACGTGGCAAATTGGCTAACACAAATCAACGACGTTCAATGTGTTCATTCTGCTCAGCAATTTCATGGTGGTACGGGCGCAGTCTACGTAATGCTCAGAAAGAGTAATGAGAAAAAGCTAGAGAACAGAGAGCGCCATCAAAAACGCACCAGTTAATAGGTTGAGATAGATAAATGGACTAGTAACGATTTTGCATCAAGATCGATATTTCGTGCCTAGACTCACACCAAGTGCTAAAATTACCTCAGTTAACGAATTTCAACTCAAAGCAACTATCCAAAGGTTGCTTTTTGTTTATCTACATTTCCGTTGTGAAACGCTAAGAGAATATCATGTCACAAGAATCCCAAGCTAAACGCCTTAATAAATACATCAGTGAAACTGGTTTTTGCTCACGCCGCGAAGCCGATAAACTGATTGATGCAGGCCGAGTTACTATTAACGGTAAGATCCCTGAAATGGGTACTAAAGTCTTGCCAGGTGATGATGTTGAGATCGACAATAAGCCTGTTCGCTCAAAAGAGAAGCCGATTTACATTGCTCTCAATAAACCAACAGGTATCACCTGTACGACTGAGCGTGATATTCCTGGCAACATCGTCGACTTTATTGGCCACCACAAGCGCATTTTCCCGATTGGTCGTCTAGATAAGCCTTCTGATGGCCTTATCTTCCTAACCAATGACGGCGACATCGTAAACAAGATCCTACGTGCAGGTAACAACCACGAGAAAGAATACGTGGTGCGTGTAGATAAGCCGATTACGACGGAATTCTTGAAGCAAATGGGCGCTGGCGTTCACATTCTCGATACAGTCACTTTGCCATGTAAAGTAGAGAAAGAGACTAAGTTCTCATTCCGAATTACGCTAACACAAGGCCTTAACCGCCAAATTCGCCGTATGTGTGAAGCGCTCGGTTATGAAGTATTTAAACTGCGTCGTGTTCGTATTATGAATATCTCACTAGACGGTATTCCTAACGGCAAATGGCGCTACCTGAGCGACGAAGAGATCACTGAAATTTTAGCGATGTGTGAAGGCTCAGTAAGTACGGAAGATGCGTCAAAAATGAACGCGAAAGGTCAACGCATTCGCAAAGCGACTGACGCGAAACTTTTTGATAGCCGTGAAGAGAACCAAGCTTCAACAGCGCGCCGTAATCAAAACGAGAACCGTACACGCACCTACCGCGGTAACAATGCGGATGAATTCCGTCATGCACCTAATTCAAAGCGTGGCCGCAATTCATCGAATGGTGAAAGCGGTGGTAATACCGAGAACTGGAAATCGAACTCTCGTTCAGAGCGTTCTAATTCAGATAGAAATCGTTCGGATCGCAATCGCACAGATCGCGATAATACCGATCGTAGAAGCGGGAAGCCGGCAAACCGCAGCCAAGATTCAAACAGACCGAACAAACCTGCACCAAAGCGTGTTGGTGGTACTTTAGGTCTGAAGAAGTAGTCTGAATCAGTAAGACGAGACTCTCGATATAAAAACGCCCGCTAGATTAGTCTAGCGGGCGTTTTTGTTGGTCATTCGATAGTTTTATCATCATGACGACGACAATCTATAAACATAAATCAGCAAACTGGCCGCGAGTCAGAAGTGTTAAGTCTTTTGGGTCTAATTCAATCTCTAGCCCACGCTTACCTGCACTCACACATATCGTTTCAAAATCTGTCGCACTGGAATGAACGAAGGTAGGCAGTGCTTTCTTCTGTCCAAGCGGACTAATGCCACCAACAACATAACCCGTGGTTTTCTGAGCAATCTCAGGATCGGCCATCTCTGCTTTTTTGCCTTTCGCTGCTTTAGCGGCAAGCTTTAGATTTAGCTTCTGGTCGACAGGAATAACGGCGACTGCCAAATCTTTCGCCACACCATTCAAGCAGAACAACAGCGTTTTGAATACACGTTTGGGATCTTGACCAAGCGCTTCAACGGCTTCTAAACCATAGTTCGTATTATTGGCATCATGATGGTACTGATGCACGCTATGAGCGATTTTCTTTTTCTTGGCGAGATTGATTGCTGGGGTCATAACAAATCCAAACGATAGATAAACAAAAAGCGACGCCGAGGCGTCGCTTTAGTTAAATTTATCATGGTGCTAGAGTCAATCTAATTTAGCACCTATTGATACAATTGCTTGGATTCAATTACTTGTAAACCATTTGGCCTGAAGGCGCGTACTTGTTCACGTCAACCGGGCTGTTTGCTTCTAGGTACTCTTTCAGTACTTCAGCATCAACAAAACCAGTATTTACGTAACCTGGGTGATCAGACAGTTTAGGGTAACCGTCACCACCAGCAGCGTTAAAGCTTGGTACTGTGAAACGGTAAGTTTCGTCTAGACGAAGCTGTTTGCCACCGATGAATACATTCGATACTTCACCGTTCGCTACTGTCATAGAGATACCAGCAAACTGAGCGTAAGCACCAGAATCGATTGGTTTAGTCGCTACTACATTTAGGTAATCCAGAACTTCTTTACCCGTCATGTCTGTGTAAGTCAGGATGTTTGCAAAAGGCTGTACCTTCAGTACATCTTTGTAAGTAACATTACCGGCTTCAATTGAGTCACGAACGCCACCAGAGTTCATCACAGCGAAGTCTGCTTTTGCACGCTCCATGTGAGAAGTCGCAATCAAACGACCTAGGTTGGTCTGTTGGAAACGAACGACGTTACGATCGCCTTCAAGCTTGCCATTTGTCTCAGCGATTTGAACTTCTAGCTGTGCCTGACCTTGCTCTTGGAAAGGACGTAGGAATTCAAGTAGCTCTGGGTCTTGTGCGATTTCATCTTGAATAAGAACACGTTGCTTCTTACCGTCGATCTTAACTTTCTTCTTAAGGTTAACTGGAATCAGGTCGTAGCTCACCATCTCTAGCTCGCCATTACGGAATTCGTAATCAGCACGACCTACGTACTTGCCCCACTCGTGAGCTTGAACGATGTAAGTACCGTTCTGTACGTCAGGCTTACACTCATCACCCGGCTTGAAGTTTTTCTTCGCAACGTTAGGGCCTTCCATACATACAGGCTCTTGAGAGTGACCACCAACGATCATGTCTAGATCGCCTTCGTTTAGGTAACGAGCAAGTGCGACATCACCCGGAGCATTAACACCACGTTGGCCATTTTCGTAGTGACCCATATGAGTCACAGCAAAGATTAGATCCGGTTTTTCTGTTTCTTTAAGTTCAGCGATTAGCTTCTTCGCTTCTTCTTTAGGATCACGGAAGTCGATGCCTGCGATAAATTCAGGGTTACCAATCTTTTGGGTATCTTCAGTTGTTAAACCAATAACCGCAATCTTGATGCCTTGCTTTTCGAACATCTCGTAAGCTTGGAACTTACGTTCACCTGTCGCTTTATCGTAGATGTTTGCAGATAGCATTGGGAAGTTAGCCCAGTCGATCTGCTTTTGTAATACGTCTAAAGAGTTATCAAACTCGTGGTTACCCAATGCCATGGCATCGTAACCAATTTTGTTCATACCTTTAAAATCAGGTTCTGCGTCCTGAAGGTCTGACTCTGGAACACCCGTGTTGATGTCACCGCCAGATAGAAGCAACACGCTACCGCCTTCTGCTTCAACTTCTGAACGAAGTTGGTCAACTAGCGTTTTACGTGCAGACATGCCGTATTCGCCATATTTATTCTGCCAGAAACGACCATGGTTATCGTTTGTGTGAAGAATCGTTAGCTTGTAAGTTTCGTCTTGGTTCCAATCATGAGCTGATTGAGACGCACACCCAGCTAGAGTAGCTAGAATTGCAGCACTTAGTGCTGTCTTTAGAATAAGGCGTTGCTTCATTGTCATACCTTTGAACTTTTTAGGGAATCCACTGCTTTTTATAATCTATTGCGACCCCTTTCCTGGAGTTCGAACAATAAGACTTCAACATGACTAATCTTAAATTAACATTCTAGATGTAACACGACGATTTCATATTTATGTCGAATTGGTCACGCATAGGTCAACAGTTAAGTGTAACAAAATTATGAGATTACACTCAAACTTCCCCTGCATCACAAGCAATCGTTTACTTACAAAGTGTGATGAATATCAGTATTTTACTGCAAACAGGACTGACCTCACACTCATATAAGAGTTTCTTAGGTAATAACCCGCCACGTTAACAACTCTTTAAATGAACGGTTTATGTTCGGCTGATTTTACGAGATAAAAAAAGGTTCATCGCGGCTT